>CAMNPN010000069.1 GCA_946548085.1 uncultured Prevotella sp.
TCAAGCCTAACAACGGCCTAATCTCATCTTCGTCAAACAACACCCAGATGGTAGTAAAAAACAATGCGACAATAGTGAACAAGACTACCAGTCGGCTTCTGTTTGGTCCTGCCGGCCACAAAGGGACAGTTGCAGGCTCCAGAGTTGTAAAAGCAGGTGTCACCTCTTGCACACGAACCTTTGCTGCCAGCAATTGCGTACTGATAGCATTATAATTATTATAGAGCAACTGCATTTCGTTCTCCAGATCAGTCTGCTTCTGACGGACACTCTCCAACAATATGTCTTGGTTGCTGTCCAAGAACTCTGCATACAACCTCCTGGCACGCTCATAGTCCTTTTTCGCATCTTTATAAAGTTTCTCCGTGAACTCCAGGTCACGACGTGCCTTTTGTGTCTTATATGCTGTTACGAACTCCTGGAAATGCTCCTTCACCGAGTCCACCATCATGGCTGCCACATGGGGGTCTTGGTCTGTCACTTCTATTGAAATAAGTACTTCCTGAGTCTTCAAGCTATTTGAGATATCACATACAATCTTTGAATTAATCTTACCTGCTATAGCCGTTTGTTCTGGAGTCAATTCAGACGGATTCACCTTCAATGTCTCAGTCGTCTTGTCTTCCTTTCCAGAGAGGGCTTTTTGCAAGTTTTCTCTAAGAGATATCCACCAAGGATCTTTCTGCTCATTTTTCAGGTACTCATAATAAGTCATCGGCGCCTTATCTTCTGGGCGCTGCACCTTTATATTAAACAAGCTTGTCTTAAACTCCACACTATTCATCAAGTCAGGGAAGAACATCGGTTTGATAGCATCTCCGCCTGAGTTAGCTCCAAGGTTCACTCCAAAAGAACTGGCTAACATAGCTAACGAGCTCGCAGTCCTTCCTGAATTATCCTCTGGTGCCAACTGTATTTTGCACTTGTAATAGTCAGGTATTCCATAAGAGACAATCCAAACCGCCAGAATGACTGTAGGTATCACCTTAAAATACGTCTTCTTACGCCGCGTCAAGGCAGCCCACAAACGGGGGAAATCTATTATCTGATCCTTTTTTTTCTTATGCTGCACTGTTTCCATATCCGTCACTGATTCTTACTTCACGAGATTAACTACAGAAATCAAAAGGGTGAGCAATGTTGCCATTGATGTTCCTACTGCTCCTACCTGTCCGATGAGCTCACTGGCAGTCGTTGTCTTTGTCGGCACGATAATCTCACAACCAGGTTCTATCTTGGCATTCTTGGCCTTCGACACCGTACCGTTCTGATAGACGACGAATGTTCGCGACTTCTTGGAGCGGTTTCCGAAACCACCAGCCTGATTCACATACCACTTGTATTTTTTCCCTTCGCTATAGGCCACAGTGTTCGGATACATCACATTGCCATTAATCTTCACTGTCCCGTTATATTCAGGCACAATCAGACGGTCACCCTCTTTCAGCGTGACATCATAGTCTGACCCAGGATTAGCCAGAGCCTTGTCCAGTTCGATGCCGACAGAGTAGCGAACGGTATCACTTTCCACGCTGTCGCGTTCCTCGTTGATATCATAGTCGGCAGCCTCCTCGTCCTGCATCACCATGTCAAGCCCTGAATTCTGACCTTTCTGCCGTACGAGGTCTAGCACTTGACGATTACGGAATTTCTCGTCTTCAGTCATGACACGCTCGATGCGTGCTCCACGTACGTAAGCCTGCTCCGTCACGCCCCCCGCAGCTTTCACGAGATCGGATATACGCTGATTCTTTGTGGTCAGGGTATAGCTTCCCGGGAAGAGCACCTCACCGTCAATCAACACGTTACGCTGGGGCAAGTAGGCCGGACTGCGTCGTACATACACCTCGTCATATGGTTCCAGTGTGAAACTACGGTCGCCATCGACCACCAGTCCGTCCTTTATTGCGAACGAAAACATTTTGGCAATTTCCTTGGGCGACTCGGTGGCGTCTGGGTCAGAGATACGGCGCGACACGTTGACACGAGCCATAGAAGCAGCATCTTTCAAGCCACCAGCCTGCAGGATGAAATCTTCGATTGTCTCATCTTCAGCATACTCATACACTCCAGGCATCTGCACCTCACCATGAATGGTGAGTGTACGCTCATTCAGGGTCTCGCTTCGGAAAGGTATGAAAAGGACGTCCTCGTTCTCCAGGGGCATATCGGCAATAGTACCAGCCATGATACCCTCTACATCAACAGAGATCACCTTACGTATCCTGTCACTTTTCATACGATGAAGTACGGCGTGCACCGAGAAGGCATCTTCCGTCAGACCACCTGCGCTCTCTATCAGCGAACGGACTGTATTGTTGGTCTCTCCCCAGTCATACATACCCGGATGGAAGACGGCACCTTTGATCTGTACCGTGTTTTCGTATCGTTCAAGGATAGAATCGACTGTCACCGAGTCGCCATCCAGCAGTTTGAAACTGCTTACGTCAAACTCCGGCACATTATATGCGGAATAGCGGTCGCCCGTGATACGATTCACCTGTATACCCTTTTTATAAGCCTTCGCCGAGAATCCGCCAGCATACTTAAGCAACGTAGCCAGACTCTCGCCTTTCCGCATCTCATAGGCCATTGGGCGCTTCACCTGGCCGGTAATATCCACAAGACAATCGTATGGTCCCACGACAATCACGTCATTATCTGCCAGACGTACATTACCTGTCAGTTTTCCATTAAGGATATAGTCATACACGTCGACAACCGTCAGTTGGCGCCCGCCTCTGTACACCTTTATACTTCTAAGCGTACCCACACCCGTGACACCGCCAGCCATATAGATGGCATGGAACACAGTAGCAAAGGCACTCAGCGTATAGGTTCCAGGAGCCGTCACCTCACCCATCACATTGACGGATATCGTACGGGTCTGTCCGACGGTCATCTTCACACTCGAACTCTTATAGCGCTGTCCCAACTGCGACTTGATCTTCGCATTGGCAGCCGCGACTGTCAGTCCTGCCAAATGAATCGGTCCGAATCCTTCTACGGTGATCGTACCGTCGGGAGACACCTCTAACTGCTCAGACTTCTGAGAGGCACCATAGACATCGATGATAACATGGTCGCCAGGTCCGACCACATAATTTGCAGGTGTGGCAATGTTCATATTCGGCTCAAAAGTCAGCATACGCCGGTTGAAGATGTCGCGACCGAATACACGCTTGCCATTGATCATCGTACTCATACTGTCTGACAGGTAGACATTCGGACGATCTGCGATATCCTCAATTTCCCCTGTCGCACCTAATGCAAAGGCACTAGTCTGAGAATAGAGCGGATTGCCCTGGGCATCAACCATCACAGAGCCATTGCTCTTGCGGAGACGACTCCTGCCGTCGACAGCACCTCCTGTGCTACTTGCCGATTTCGACGTGCTCTGACTTGCCGTCACCTGCTGACGAACGCGCTGCAGCTGCTTCATGTCGACACCGCGCTGCATCAGCTTCACCGCAATCTGCGACTGTGAGGTGCCGGCCTTCGCCTCCCTCTGGATGTACCTCATCACCTGTGCGTCACTCATACCCTGACCATACGTCAGCATGGCACAAAACAAGAGCAACGTCGTCAATACAAATTTATTCATAATCGATTTAAAAATTTTATCTGCAAACAGGTACAGCCTACGGCGTACCCATCATACTGGACGACAAAACCACCTCGTGATGCGGAGTTCTACGCTGACGCCCGCGATAGTCTTCACGAACCAGTATTTCTTCTGTTTCCTATACAACCTGCCATGCACGCCCGCAAACGGACCATGCACGATCTCGACTTCCTTTCCAATCTCCGGCTCGTCATGCTGTTCTGCGATGCTCACCCTCTGTTCAAAGGCCGGGTCGCACAACATACGAAACTCCACCATCTCACGGTTGGAGATCTCCACCGGACAATCTGTATCCTTGCGTTTCAGAATGTAAAGGGGCGTAGCGCAATTTACCAGGAGCGATGATAGCTGACTAACAGGTACATCAACCCTCACAAACACATAATTATGGATGACAGGCACCAATACCCGTCGCGGTTTGACGTCATCACCCACTCGTTTTTCCACATATCGCATAGGGATGAAACACGTCAGCCCTTCGCGTTTCAGAAATTCGCTTACTATCGTTTCATGCCTGTTAAAGGTGCGAACCACAGTCCATGCTTGTTCCATTTGTCACATTTTCTTCCCTTCCCCCGACGAAGTACAGCCCCGCCAGAAGTTATTTAACACTCTGTCCATCAAGGATATAGGCAGTCTTTCCCCCTCCGCCGTAGAGCTGAAGGCTCGCAGATTATATAGGAATCGACGTTCTATAACGGGCGCAAAATTAATAATTTTCCATGAATTGACCAAATTTAAAGAGGGTAAAATACACATTATAATAAAAAAAGGCATTATCCGTCAAATATGGCCTATTATCTTTGGTGCTTAATTTTTTTTTTGTACCTTTGCATCGTCAACTAACAAAACAACTACATGATGATAAAAAGAACGATCACCCTATTGCTGACCCTGACGCTGATGCTTTCAGCAGGGGCAGAAGACGGCAGCCGCTTGTGGCTGCGCTACCAACAAGTCAACAAGGCCAAGATCACGGGCACGGAATGTCTGGCAGCTGAAGAGCTACGGCAGTACTACGACGGCATGGAAGTCACGCTGACTCTCGATGCCACTCTTCCTGAGGAGGGTTACCAGATCAGTGGCCAGACAGGCCGTCAGACCATTCGTGCCAAGAGCGAACTCGGACTGCTCTATGGCGCCTACGCTCTTCTCAGGAGCCAGAGCGACCCTTCTTCGGTCCGCCAAGGTGTCACAGAGAAGCCATTCTTCAGATACCGCATCTTAAACCACTGGGACAACCTCGACGGAAGTATAGAGCGAGGCTATGCAGGGCGCAGTATCTTTTGGGATCTTGACGGCACCACCCCCAAGGCCATCGATGCCCGTCTTATCAAGGAATATGCCCGTGCCAACGCCAGCATCGGTATCAACGGTACGGTACTCAACAACGTGAATGCCTCACCAAAGATACTCTCTGCCCCATATATCTCCAAGGTGAAGGAGATTGCCGACATCCTGCGCCCCTATGGCATCAAGGTCTATCTGTCTGTCAACTTCGCCTCGCCCATGACCATTGCTGCCAAAGGTTTCAATGGCGGCAAGCCCCTGAAGACCGCCGACCCTCTGAACGCGAAGGTGCAGGCATGGTGGAAGGCGAAGGCCAAGGAGATCTACGCCAGCATCCCCGACTTTGGAGGTTTCCTGGTGAAGGCCAACAGCGAGGGTCAGCCTGGTCCCTTCGACTACAAACGCACCCATGCAGACGGTGCCAACGCGCTGGCTGATGCCGTAAAGCCCTATGGAGGCATCGTCATGTGGCGATCGTTCGTGTATGGCGCTGCCCACAAGGGCGAAGATCGCGTGAAGCAGGCCGTCTCTGAGTTCAAGAATCTCGATGGGAAGTTCCGTGACAACGTCATCCTACAGTCAAAGAACGGTCCGCTCGACTTCCAGCCCCGCGAGCCCTATGCCCCCATCTTCGACAACATGAAACAGACCTCGCAGATGGCAGAACTGCAGATTACCCAAGAGTACCTTGGACAGTCGCGCCACCTCGTCTATCTCGCCCCCATGTGGCGCGAGTTCTTTGGCTTCGTGGCCCCCGACCGTCTGGTAGGCATCGCTGGTGTAGCGAACATCGGTCTCGACAAGAACTGGTGTGGCCATCATTTCTCGCAGGCCAACTGGTATGCCTTCGGCCGTCTGGCATGGGATCCCTTCATCACCTCCGAGGCCATCGCCCAGGAATGGCTGACGCAGACCTTCATGCCTCAGCAGGATAATCTCACGCCCCTTCTAAGCATGATGCTCCGTAGCCGTGAGGCCTGTGTCGACTACATGATGCCCCTCGGCCTGCACCATATCTTCAGGTTCGACCACCACTACGGTCCTGAGCCTGGGGGTTTCATCGCCTCCTATCCCATCGAGTGGTGCCCCGTCTATTACCATCAGGCAGACTCACTTGGCATCGGCTTCGACCGCACACATGCCGGCTCCGATGCCACCTCACAATATCGTGAGCCCTTCTGTTCACTCTACGATGATGTCAACACCTGTCCTGAGCGCTATCTGCTGTGGTTCCATCACGTGCTTTGGGGCTTCCGCCTTAAAAGCGGCAACACGCTCTGGGAGGAGTTACAGGTGCGCTATGCCCGTGGTGTGAAGGAGGTAGAAGACTTCTGCCGCATCTGGCAAGAGGCTAAGCCCGCCATCGACGAACAACGCTGGAAGGAGGTTGACCAGCGCATGCAGCACCAGTTAGAGAATGCCCGTGAATGGCAGAAGACCTGCCTCGAGTATTTCGGAAACTTTGTAAAGAAATAACGAATTATCCCGCCAGCTGGCGGGATAATTTTATATGGTGATTTCGCCAGAGCCCAGGCAATGGTGATGGTCTTTGTCGTAGACGACACAGAACTGGCCCGGCGCCACACCGTGAATCTTCGCCTGCGAATGAACGACAAAGCAGTTATCAGCAGTCCATTCCAGCGTCGCAGGATGGTACTCCGGGGTATGGCGTATCTTGAAGGTTACCTCTGTAGGCGATAGTTGTCTGGTGAGGAAATGGAAGTCACGTACAGGGAAGTCCTGCTTGTAGGCCGTCTCAGGGTCATAGCCATGCGAAACGTAAAGAATATTCTTACTGACATCTTTCTTCACCACAAACCATGGACCACCGCCGAAGCCCATCCCCTTGCGCTGGCCGATCGTGTGGAACCAGAGACCCTTATGCTCACCAATGCGACGGCCCGTCTCCAGTTCAATCACGTCGCCAGGCTGCTCACCCAGATAGCGACGCACATAGTCATTATAGTTCACTTTGCCTAAGAAGCAGATGCCCTGCGAGTCTTTGCGTTTCGCATTCACCAGATGCTCCCGCTCGGCTATCACCCGCACCTCATCCTTCATATAGTGCCCGATGGGGAAGAGTGCCTTCTTCAACTGCCAGTCATAGATCTGGGCGAGAAAGTCCGTCTGGTCCTTCACAGGATCCGGACTGGTACAGAGCCACTTAAAGCCCTCCTCGTCTGTTTCCGTCTGGGCGTAATGGCCCGTGGCGATGAGGTCGTAGTCACGGCCACGTTTCTCATCGAAGGCGCCGAACTTAATGAGGCGGTTGCACATCACGTCGGGATTGGGTGTCAGGCCAGCACGCACCTTGTCCATCGTGTACTTTGTCACCTGGTCCCAGTATTCCTGATGGCAGTCAACGACCTCCAGACGGCAGCCGTACTTATGCGCCACAGCCGTCGCCATCTCCAGGTCCTCCTCCGAAGAGCAGTCCCATTCCTCCCTTTCTTCAGGGCCTATCTTGATATAGAAACAATCTGGATGAAGGCCGAGGCGCACCAGTTCGTAGACCACGACACTACTGTCGACGCCGCCCGAGAGCAGCACGGCAATCCGCTTATCACCCAGTGCCTCACCTTTCCAATCTGCCACTTCTTTCACCTTCTTCAACCTTTCACTTTTCAACTTTCAATTACCAACTCTCACTAAAACCTCACGCCAAACGAGGCGTAGGCCGTCCAGTCCTGCATGTGGCCTTTCCCCTCGTCGTTACTATAGCGGAAACGATTATAGTGACCATACAGCCGCAGATAACTGCCGCTCCAGTTATAGCTTACAGACATGCGTGCGTCGAAGTTCCAGTTCACCCTGTTGGTAGTATTTCTCACCTCCCTCTCTGTAATCTTCCATGTGGCACTCTCCCCGTCAGACACTTCAAAGTCATCCTCTATGAGCCTTTCGAGCACGTTCTTCCCCATGGCGTCGACAACGCTATAGGTGTACGTCTTCATGTTGTTATAGAAAGTCACCATAGGCATCACCTGCGCACTGACGAGCCATCCTCTGGCAGGCACCCAGTTGTAGGCATATCCCGCTCCCACGCTGGCTTGCGAGAACTTCAACTTGCCCACGCCGCGCATGGCCAGCAGCAGGGGCCAGTTCGAGTTGTCATCGTAGGCCACGCTGGAGTGGTAGTACATCACTCCCGCCATGAGCGAGCCTGCCGAGCGGCGCTGTATGAGCGACTGGTCGTAGGCCGCGGCATAGGAGAAGTGCTTGCCGTTGAACAGATAGTATCCGTCGAGGAAGAGCGATCTGACGCGGATGGGATCCTCCAGGTTGGCGCGCTCCATGTCCGCCTCCCCGTCCTGCACACCTTCGAAATAGAACCTCAGGTCGGGCTTCTTACTGCGGTATGAGTTGATGCGGAGGTTGATGCCGAAACTGCCTCCCATGGCACCGAACGAGAGTGTGGACCCCTCGCCGCCCGTGAGTTCCTTCGACAGGCCGAAGCCATAGCCGCGGTAGCCCACCCAGGCACCCATCGACGTGGAGAAGCCGTTGTCCGTCTCCGACCTGATCCAAGCCTCCCTTATATCTGCAAGGTTCCAGTCCGCCTCCATGTCGAGCCGCGACTGGCTGGCAGATGTACGCACCTCGACAGCCCACGGTTTCCTGGGCTGCTCGATGTAACTTCGGTCGACGTTGGCTACAGCCATCGAGTCGATGAGGGTCTTCACCCACATCAGACCCTTCACCACCAGGTTCTGGCTCTTCTTCGCCTCGCCCCCCTCCGCCAGCGCCATGAGCGGCATCAGAGCCATCACCACGAGCAGACATCCTTTCCGCATCCTCGTTTTTACTCGCAACATCGGGGCAAAGGTAGGCATTATTTGCCAATACACCAAAAATTTTTGGAAAAAAACATCAACGCCATTATGTATTCTCTTTTATTCTTCTTTATTCTCTTTTATTCTTTTCTGCCTGCAAAGATAGTGCAAATATTTGGATTATGCAAGAAAATTATATTTTTTGAGGCTTCGCATTTTTTTGAGCCTATTTCTTGCGGAATTGGGATTTTTATATTAACTTTGAACCCCGAAATCCGAAAGTAAATGAAAAAAGAAGAGACACATGCCTACTCAAACGCCATCATCGACAAGGTGGAGGAAGCGCTAAAGAACGGCATCGTGGGTAACGAGGATGACGACTGGTGATATGAGGATGAATCTGAGAGAGCGGTATCGGTGGTTCAGGACCTGGCAGGAGCACCCGTTTGACTACGCGAACCACAGCGAGCACACCACCAGATGTGCCAACTGCGGTACGGAGTTCCGTGACAACTTCTGTCCCCGCTGCGGCCAGAAAGCCGGGGTGGGGCCTATAGGGTGGAACACGGTGCGGCAGGGCATCATGATACTCTGGGGCATGGACAACCGCTCGCTCAGTTTCACGCTGGTTCAACTGGCATTGCGGCCCGGCTACCTGATACACGACTATATCAGCGGCAAGCGGCAGGTGGCGTTCCCACCCGTGAAGATGCTGTTCATCGTAGCCCTTGCCAACGCGCTGGCCGCTCTACTGCACGAGAAACTCTATGGCAGCGTAGCAGAGGCACAGACCTTTGAGGGGGAGTTGGCCTTCCTGAACCAGTTTATGACCTGGGCGAAGGACAATACGGCCTGGAGCACGCTGCTCTTCATGGCCGTATTTATCCTCCCCACGTGGCTGTTCTTCCGCCGTGCCCCCCGCTACCCCCGGCACAACCTGCCCGAAGGGTTCTTCATTCAGGTGTTCATGGCCAGCCTCAACCTGCTGATAGACACGGTTGCCCAGTTGACGGTCATGCAAGTCAGCCACCTGTTCCCCATCTATTTCATCGTGACCTACAGGCAACTCTTCGGCTACGGGTGGTGGGGCACCATCTGGCGGCTTCTCTTCTGTGCCGCTATCGGTCTCGGGCTAATCATCATAGCTGCTATGGCCTCGGTGGTCTGGTTCAATGCAGAGGAGATTTTCAGTTCGTAACAATCATGTCTCACCTTTCAAAGTCCAGTATCAGTTATGACATTCTATTCTAAACACCATTCCCTGCCTATCCCGAAAGGTT
>CAMNPN010000070.1 GCA_946548085.1 uncultured Prevotella sp.
GGTGAATGCGATGTTTGCGCCCTCAGCGGCGAACTTCAGTGCGATAGCCTTTCCGATACCGCGTGCAGCACCTGTAATCAGCGCTGTCTTTCCTTCTAATAATCCCATAATATGTATGCTATTTAAATAAATTAATGATTATTCCTGTTGATTTTGCCCAGGGCGCCGTAGACCACCTTGGCCACTTGGGGCTTTGTGTCCTCCTCCCTCATACCGTGGGCGATGCGCCCGTAGATGTAGGGCACTTCAAGGCCCTTGATGCAATAGTGCGTGATGTCGGCCACGAGCTCGATGTTGTCGATATCAAACTCGCCGTCCTCCTTGCCTTCGGTATAGACCTTGCGGAACAGCTCGATCTCTGCATCGTCAAAGCGCTTGCGCACCTTCTCCACCATCCAGATGTTTCGAAAGAACTCAGCGCGCAGGTTACCGTTTCTTACCACCGTCTCGCGGATCATGCTCAGGTGGGTGTAGATCAGCTCGATAATCTTGTCTTGCGGGCGGATCTTGCGGGCTGCCACTTCGTCGAGTTTGTCGCTCAGGCGTTCCAGCTCGCTCTCGATGACGGCATAATAGATTTCTTCCTTTGACTTAAAATAGGTGTAGAGTGTACGCCGCCCTTTGCCCGAGAGCATCGCAATGTCGTTCATTGTTGTGTTCTCAAGGCCGTTCTTGGCAAATAACTGCCTGGCTACGTCTACCAGTTTCTGTCTCGTCTTTGATATTGACATGTTCTTTCCTCCTTTCTTTGATTCGGAATTGCACATGGTGCTAACAGTGTGCAAAAGTACACAAATCCTTTTAAATAAACAAGAAATTAAAGAGAAAATATTGCGATTGGGGCTTTTTTTGAAAAAAAACGCATAAATATTTGTGTGATTAAAAAAAAGTTAGTACCTTTGCACCCGCTTAGAAAAAATGACATCGCGGAGTGGAGCAGTTGGTAGCTCGCCAGGCTCATAACCTGGAGGTCGCACGTTCGAATCCTGCCTCCGCAACTAATTTAAATGATAAAGTCCCTGCAGACGGGACTTTTTTCATTTCCTCCGGGTCTGAACTCGGACACAACTCGGACAAAATTGTTGAACCTGTTGGCGGATCCTCCGGTTTTTCGCCAACAAAAAAAATGCCCATAGGTGATTTTCTATCAGGTGCTGCGCTAGTGGGATACACACTCCCTCAACTTCATACCGGGAAGAGCTGGTATGTCGACTTCTTCGCATGGGATCCCGTCTCTGAGCGGATGAAGCGGAAGAAATACATGCTCGACAGGTGCAAGACGGCCGGTGAGCGCAGGACAATGGCGGCGCTCCTCATCACCAGCATCACGAACCGGCTGCTGAAGGGATGGAACCCGTTTGTCTCGAGCGACAGCACAAGGCACCTGACGTCGTTCGACGATATCCTGAAGAAATACCGCGACTATATATCCTCTATGGAGGCCAAGGGTACGCTTAAGCCGAAAACCGCCTACGACTATCTCTCCAGGGTCGGGACGCTGGAGACCTATATCAGCGAATGCCATGTGCGCATCAGTTTTGCCTATCAGTTCGACCGCGGCTTTGTCGTTGACTTCCTGGACTACCTGATCATGGACAAGGATGTCTCGGCCACGACGCGCAACAACTACCGCACGTGGCTGTCGACCGTCGGCACATGGCTGGTGGATCGCAAGTACATCAGCAGGAACCCTGTGGAGGAAGTGCATCAGCTGCGCGAGAAGGAAAAGAAGAGGGAACCCCTGAGCGCTGCGGCTCTCGCGCGCATGCGCGAATATCTAAATAAGAATAACAGGCATTTTCTGCTGGCATGTATGATGGAGTACTACACGTTCATTCGTCCAGACGAGCTGCGCCACCTCAGGATCGGCGATATCTCTGTGGCGAACAGGGAGGTGACCGTGCCTGCAGACGTGGCCAAGAACCACAAGGAGCGCCATGTAGGTCTGAACACCAAGGTGCTGCTCTTGATGAGCGAGCTGCGTACGTTCGATTCGCCATCGCATTACTATCTCTTCAGTGACAACCTGAAGCCCGGTACCGAGATGGTCTATTTGAACCGCTTCCGCTATGAATGGAAAAAAATGCGCCAGGCCTTGCGATGGCCGGAGAGTTACCAGTTCTACAGCCTGAAGGATTCGGGTATACGCGACCTGGCCAATGCCGAGGGTGTCGTGGTCGCCCGTGATCAGGCGGGACACTCTGATATCGCCGTCACCAACCGATATCTGAAGAAAGACAGAGCAGTACCGGAAAGTGTGAAGGATTTCGAAGGCGTTCTCTAAGCAAGGACTTCATAGAAGTATCCGGTCTTCAGACGGTCGGCACCGTTTTCCGTGATGCTCATGTCGATGTGCGAGCAGATGTATTTCCTGTTCCTGATAATATACAGTTTTCTGGGATCCAGTTTCCCGTCATGGAGGAATCTGATGCATATCTCATTGTTCCCGTTGACATTCTGCCTTATCTTCAGGCCTCTGTTATGCAGGTTCGCGATGGCTTCGATGCCTTCCCTCGGATTAAGCCCGAGGCTCCATCTGGGGACATTGGCATGATAGCAGGCCTCCCTGTAGTCCGTGAATGCCACAGGCTGTTTCACGGATGATATCTGGAATGGCACCATCCTGTCTGTTCCGTAGATACTGAGGTCTGACGATGTCAGCATCAGCCTGGATGAGAAGAACAATTCCATGTTACCGTCACCGCTTGTCCTTTCCGGCAGTGCCTCTCCGTTCTCTACGACATCCTGCACGGTGACGTATTCGAGGGCATTGGGCGTTTCCGTCTCTTCGTATGAATAGGTGCGTATGCTGCCGTTCCTGGGATAGTCACATGCGATGTTCGCTTCCAGGCTGTCATACTCGTATTCCTGTCCGCCGAACCTCATGAACCCCCGTCCTTTGGTCAAGGAACTGTGGTCGGTTACAAGTATGGTCACACAACGGGCCTTCTGTGGTTTCACGGCCACCGGGCATATATGCAGGTCTAGGGTACTGCCTCCCTCAGACCTTATCAGCGGAGTGAACCATCCGCATTCCTTCAGGAGATAGTTGATCACCTCACCGTCCTCCTCCACGGTTGTCCCGTAAAAGAACCCTACAGGACAGTGGAATATGGTCGTCATCTTCTCTCTTGCCCCCATGGCGGCGAAGGCGGCATTAAGGTCGCTGAAGGAATCGAAGTCCATGACCCCGAAGGATTTCAAGGTGTCCTGTGAAATGGCGTCGATGTCGCGGTCGCAGTCGGAGAGTTCGTATTCAAGGTTTGATGCCCCCAGATATGTCACGCCTTCTTCGTCAAAACCTGTACTGAACTCTTCCATAGGGATGATCTCCTCTGTACCGAAACTGCCGGCGTTTCCGAAATGGATTATGTCGACCGTCTTCTCCTTCTCGTCAAAGAGGAATACGGCATTGAATAGTTTCTGGAACTCGTCGAGGAATTTGTAGGCGGTCCAGTGCGGGAGAGCCCGCGAGAGGATGGTCGTCAACTTGGCGCTGGCCACATACAGGTTGTTCCATGGACTCCCGTCGAATTCGTTCCTGTTCACCTCATAGCCAAGGGTCTTCATGACTTTATTCATGACATACATCAGCGATGGCTGCACGGCTGGGTATGTTATCGTCACGCCTGCTGCGTTGTCGTCCCAGTCATACAGATAGGTGGGCATATTGGCATGGAGGTCGTTCGTCTCGTCGTGGATCGGCATGAAGGCATACTTGCCGGGCTCCCCGACGAAGCCGTGGGTGCTCAGGTCGCTGCTCAGGTCGAATACCGAAGCCGTGCGCTGCGGCTTCCCCTTGAGGTGCTGGTGTCTGGATTCCAGCTCGCCATAATAGATCTCATCTATGAATGTATTTTCGAAACTGGTCTTGTATCGTATTCTGTTCTTTCCGGACAGGATCTGCAGCTTGACTTCCTTTTCTGTGACGGAGGTGATAGTACCGACACCGCTGATGATCTCCTGGTCGTTCACCGTCAGGCGGCAGTCGTCGAAGTTCTCCATCTTGAAATGTGTGTCGAGTCTGCAGATTGAGCCGAAGACGTTCCTGTTTTCCGTGATGGATATCGGGAAAGTGATTTCCATTGTCTTTTCGTCGCTGTCCGTTATAAATGGGTTATGAAGCGAGACTTTTATCTGGCCCTGAATTGCGGGATAGGCCACGTTCCCGTTGATGTAGCACTTGATCATCTTTCGTTAAGCAATTTGAAGTGTCTGTAACTCTTGTCAAAAGGCTCCATGGGGAAGAGGATCTGAATTCCTTCCTCTTTGATTATATTGAGCAGTTTTTCGTTGACCTCACGTGACCTGCACATCTCCTCACGCAGTTCCTCGTTGTCCGTCTGCACGTTGACGACGGGGGCGACAACGGCAGTACTGCCTGAGCCCAACTGGCGGCTTACATCCTGAGCGGTCAGTGACCCGACGGTGTTGTTGCGCTGCGCCTGGTCGAGGAAGTTCAGGAACGGCAGCACATTCGGATTGTTAACGGCCTGATGGTTGGCCACGAACTCGCCTTCGTGAACCACACCGGCCTCTTTCCGATATCGTCTGCCTCCGGTGAAGCCTCCCTCGTAGTAGCCTGCCTCCTCGGCCTGGTGCTGCTTCTTGATGGTGGCTATCTGAATGGCACCTGCAGCCAGTGCGATGCCGGCAGATATCGGTGCCAGTACCAGGTTGGCAGGGTAGGGGGCTCCGGCCATTGTGGATGAGTAGGCACTGATGGCACCCATGGCTGTCTGTGCGACGGCCTGTGCCATCTCCATGTCCATGGCCTTCTTGTTGGCCTTGGTCTTGGCGGCCGCTATCTCCTTCTGCTTTTTCTCTTCGAGTTTCTTGCGTTTCCTCTCATTGCTGCCCGCTGCCTCTATTTGCCTGTCGTAGTTGGCGGTGATCCTGGCCACCTCAAGGTCAGAGCAGGCCTGTGCGTAACCGCTGGCGGCCGACATGAACTGTGAGATGTTCTGGTAGGCAGCCTGTGCCCCGGCCACGATGCCCTGCATCGTCTCCATGTCGAGTTGTCGCTTCGCCTCCTGGTACTCGCGGTTGTTCTCGTAGTCCTCACCATAGAGGATCTTCAACTGCTCGTTGATGGCGGCCTGGTTCTGGACGGCAGTGGCAATGGAGAATACCCCGGTGGCGATATCGTCCCCGGCATCGACACCCTTGGCCCCCGACATCTTCCTGGCAGTATCCAGTCCCTTGGAGGCCCGTTCCTGTACGTCATTGTTTGCAGCCTGCTCGCCCTGCAGTTCTGCGTACTTGCGGCGGATGTGGTCGATGATGGCGTCGTATTCCGCCTGGGTCATCTGCCCTGACTTCAACAGTGCGCCGTAGATAACCTCGATACCCTTAATCTCGATCTCCTGCAGCTGCTGGTAGTCGGTGCGCCCCATCTCCTGCCGGTACTGGCTGAGCCGCTCCATGTAGTCACGCTCACGCTCTGTCTGGCGTTCCTTGTTACGATCCTGGATCTCCCACTCGATCTGCATCTGCTCGAGCGATCCCTTGCGGGTGAGCGACTTCTTCTGCTCGAGGAAGTCCATCTCCGCCTGAAAGCGTGCCTCGCGGAGTGCCTCTTCATTATGGTAGATGGCTGAGCCTTCTGTGTTGTAGTCCCTCTCCAGTTCCAGCAGGAGGTCACGGTGCATCTGCTCGTATTCCTTCAGCGTCAGTTTACGCTGTTCCTCGTCGCCCTTCAGCCGGAGTGTCTTTTCCTCGGCGTCCAGGCGTAGCCATTCGGTACTGCCCTCCTTGAATATCCTCTTGCGTTCAGCGATGCCCTCCAGTTGGATCTGCTGGCGCCTGGCGATGTAGTCGCGGTAGTTGATCAGTCCGACGCTGTAACTGACGGCTTCCTCTGTCAGACGGTTGTCCATCTCGGCTTTAAGTTGCTTGCTCTGCTCATGCAAGGCCTTCCGTTCCTCGATCTCCTGTCTGTGGTGCTCCTGCTCCTGCTTCTTGCGCTCGGTGTCGGAGACGTAGTTTGTCGGTGTGGTAACAGGTTCTGGTGTCCCTGGGCTAGTGGTACCGGCGACAGTCTTCTTCGTAAACAGTTCGTTGACCTTCTTGTTCTTCTCCAGCACGCTGTCCAGATAGTCTTCCTCTGCCTTCACCACCTTGGTCTCCGACTTGACATCAGCCAGGCGCTGCTCGTGGATTTTCTGCTGGCGGTCGCTCTCCTCCGCTGATTTCGTCTTGTGCTGTTTTTTGGTGACGCTGCCGTTTTCATACACCATTTCCTCTGTCACCTGCTGCTGGGTGTCACGGTAAGCCTGCACGGCCTTCAGGGAGTTTTCGATGCGGTTCTGCTTGAAATTGAGTTCCAACTTCTTCTGGTTGATCTCCACCTTCTTCTGGTATATGGCTTCTGCCAACGCAGCATCGCTCAGGTCTTTGATATACTGACGGATGGCAGTGGAGTTGTCGTTGTACAGCTTACCCTCGTTGTTGATGGATGCATGATAGTCCGGAATGATGCCCTGCAGCTTTCTGATGGCGCTGCGGCGTTCGTCAATGGTATAGGCATTGGAATGGATAATGCGGGAGAGACGTTCTACCAGCGTCTTCTGCTCTGCAATGGACTCGTTGACTTTCTTGTTTAGATCAGCCTCCAGCTGCTGCTGGGCGCGCATCTCCTTTACCTGCAGCATATTGTTCCTGACGGCCTGTGTGTGTGCTCCCCATGCCTTAACGACGCCATAGATAGCGACACCCACCACGGTCAGCACCGTAGCCAGTGCTGCCCACGGGTTTGTCAGGCTGGCCAATTTTGCCGCCCGCATGACTACGATATACCCCTGAACACCTTTTGTAAGAAGTGCCCACATGGCATGCAGTGCCACGCCTGCATTACGGAGGAGCGCCTGTGCTGCTGTTAATGCAGCAGTACTGGCGGCAACTGCCTTATTCCTTGTGTCGACGATGGCCAGCCACAAGGTGTGTGCCTTCCACATGACCGTGAGTACTCCTATCTGGGCGGACAATATGACGATGGCTTTCCAGTTATCATAGACGAAACTGGTCAGGATGCTCAGCGTCTTGGCCAGCATGGATCCGCCGGTAATGGTGTACTGTACAACAGGCAGCAGACGCTCACCGAGTTCTATGGTCATCTCCTTGAACTTCTTCTTGCATTTGTCGATCTTCGCCTGTACGGTATTGTTAATGATGTTGAACTCGTTTTGAACGCTCGTGCCTTCAGCATAAGCCCTTGTGGCTCTTTCCTGGTGCTTGCGCACATCGTCGATCTTGTCGGCCAGTGTCGAGAGCACGCCAACGGCACGGTTGCCGTCGAGCCCCATGTCATCGAGCATCTTCATCATGGTCTGCGGGTCAGCTCTCTTCAGGCTGTCAGCCAAAGCGAGCACAGCACCATTGGCGTCTTTATTCAGCAGATCTGTAAACTCCTTCACGTTCATACCAGCAATCTTGGCAAACTTCTCAGTATCGGTCTGCATTTTAGTAAGCATGTTACCGAAAGCGGTAGCAGCCATCTCATCACGCAGCAGGTTC
>CAMNPN010000071.1 GCA_946548085.1 uncultured Prevotella sp.
CACTATGAGGCGATGAAGCGGTATGTGGACTATATCTTCGCCCATCTGATGGATCCTGCCACGGGCATCATCGTTCAGAACAGGGCCTGGGACGACCTCGGCGACTGGCTCGGGCTTGAGGACGAGAAGAACGACAAGTCACTTTTCTGGGAAGCCTACCTTATCTACGACCTCAACATCATGCGGAAGGTGGCAGACATCTTAGGACACCGAGAGGACGCAGAACGCTTTGCCAAGATGAGGCAGGAGCGAAGAGACTTCTTCATCCGTACTTATCTCCGGCCTATGGACTACAAGACAATATCCTCGGGCTTCATGCACGAGAAGGGCAGTCTGATAGACACCCAGACCTCCTACGTGCTGCCGCTTGCCCTTGGTGTAGTGGAGGGAGAGACGGCCCGACGGGTGGCTGAGAACCTGAGACTGACCATTGAGCGCGAGAACACGATGGACAACGGCAGGAAAGCTCCTGCTTACTCCCTGTTGACAGGTTTCATCGGCACGGCATGGATCAGTAAAGCCCTGTCGGACGCAGGTATGGCGGACGTGGCTTATCGGTTGTTGCAGCAGGAGAGTTACCCCTCGTGGCTCTATCCTGTGACGCAGGGAGCCACCACCATCTGGGAGCGTCTGAACTCCTATACCCATCTCGACGGATTTGGTGGCAACAACCGCATGAACTCCTTCAACCACTACTCGTTCGGTGCCGTGGGGGCTTGGATGTACAATTATTCAATCGGCATCCAGCGCGACGAACTGTCGCCGGGTTTCAAACACTTCTTCCTGCAGCCGATGCCAGACCCAACGGGAAAGATGACTTCTGCCCAAGGTTATTACGACTCCATGTACGGACGCATTGAGAGCAGTTGGAAAGTTGAGGGCCGTCAGGTGACTTATGACTTCACCATCCCCACCAATACCTCTGCTACATGGCGACTTCCCGATGGAACCGCCCGCGAACTAACATCTGGCCGCTATTGCTTTCAGATAGAGAGATAGTATGATTTAATAATAGGTTCTAGCTCATGAATGAATAACGCCCTCCTGTTTGATGCAATCTCAGCAGGAGGGCGTTTCTTCAGGCCTATACTGATTTCACAGCCTTTCGATTTCGTCTGCAATAAGCCCTGTTATCTCTATTGTGTCCTCAATGGCATTTGCAGCCGTATTGAAAACGCCAACGACACCTGACAAATAATTTTTGATGGGAATCATGGTAAAAATGTGAGATACAACAAAATGTTTCATCAAAAAGAACACAAATAATTACTCAACTATTCATATTCGCTTATAACCTATTGAAAACTAAGAGTTTAGTTTATGAATAGAGGCATTAATTTTGGGTACAACTATTCATATTTGCTGGTTAAGATAGGCTTTATGCATCGTTGAAATAAGGTTAAGACATTGAAAACATGTAAGTTACACGACAGTAACTCATTTGGTAACAACTTGTAACTCCTGTGGAAACACTTTGTTACCCCAAGAGAAACAAAGTGTTTCCATGAGTGTTACAGATGTGAAACACTAAAACTTGAACGATGAAATATCCTGACAGAGGATTAAAAACAGGCCGAAATATGAATAGTGAGACCATAAAAATTGGGCACTATTCATAGCCTAACTTGCTGATTACCAGGAAGTAATCAGCAAATATGAATAGTTGAGCACTTTTTTGAGTGTGTGGAAAATTTTGTCTTTGTTTTATGGGCGGCTTTCTCCTTCGATGTATTGCGAGAGGAGCAGGTGCTCGCCGTCGAAGACTACATAGGTGAAGTGGGTGATCCAGTCGCCCAGGATAATCATACGGGCTTTCTTGGTGAGCTGCAGATCGACTTCGATATGGCGATGACCGTAGATGAAGTAATCCACGTTGGAGTGATACTGGATATATTTCTTGGTGAACAGTACCAGATGTTCGCGGTTCTCGCCCATATAGGCTGGCTCTTCGCCGTTAGGACGCTTCATGCGACTGTGCTTGGCCCAGTTCAAACCGAACCACATGCCCCAACGGGGATGGAGTGATGAGAAGGCCCACTGGCAGAGTTTGTTGTGGAAGATGCTCTTGATAAGCTTGAACTTCTTGTCGGGGTCGCCCAGTCCGTCGCCATGCGCCAGGAAGAACATCTTTCCGTAGATCTCGGTGGTCTCGGGTTTCTTATGCAGAATCACACCACACTCTTTCTCCAGGTATTCGTAGGCCCAGATATCGTGGTTGCCGGTGAAATAGTGCACCTCGACGCCCATGTCGGTGAGTTCCGAGAGTTTGCCTAAGAAACGGGTGTAGCCCTTGGGAACCACATATTTATATTCGTACCAGAAGTCGAACATGTCGCCCAACAGATAGATGGCGGCAGCCTTCTCCTTGATACTATCGAGGAAACGGACCAGTCGGCGCTCCTGCATCCTTGGGTGAGGAATGGCCAATGAGCCCAGATGGGCGTCGGATAAAAAATAGATATTTTTCATAACTGAGAGTTTAGAACTGAGAACTGAGAGGTATGATTAGTCAAATCCGAGCTCGACTCTTGCTTCTTCGCTCATCATCGACTGATCCCAGGCGGGCTCGAACACGAGATTGACATTGGCGCCTTTTACGCCATCCACACTCTCTACCTTGGTGCGCACATCCTCAAGGATAAAATCGGCTGCGGGACAGTTGGGGGCTGTAAAGGTCATGTCAAGTTCAACGGTATAATCGTCCTTTACATCTATCTTATAAATCATTCCCAGGTCGTAGATATTGAC
>CAMNPN010000072.1 GCA_946548085.1 uncultured Prevotella sp.
TCTATCGTTTGGGTATAGGCGAACGATCGTTTGAGTATAGCCGAACGATTGTTTGAGTATAGGCAAACGATGGTAAGGATAGGGTAAAACCCCTGCGAAGATAGGCCTTTACCCCTATAAGGGGTATCTGCTTTCCCTGTAAGAGATGCCTTCCAACAACGTTAGGAGGCATCAGCAACAACGTTAGGAGGCTTGTCCCCCGCGGCAGCTGGGGCCTGAAAACCTATATAATAGTGCACTGACAGTAGGCTTGAAATGTAAAATGATGGAGAAAAGTTAAGGATTTAACTTTTCTTCGTTTTTTTTTTTTGATTTTAACGGCGAACGCCGTACCTTTGTAGGCAATTATTCTATTTAACTTAAAAACTATCGTGATTATGAAGAAAAAAACGTATGAGAAGCCTTCGATGAAGGTAGTGTTGTTGAAGCAGCGCGTGATGCTGCTGGCAGGAAGCGCAGGCGGCGGCAGCCTGAACGACTACAACTGGAACACCCCAGGAACAGAGTAACTAACCCACTAAACGAACGAAGCAATGAAGACAATGAAAACAATCCTCAGCATGGCTGCCCTCGCACTGGTGGGTGCCATGACAGTTGGCTGCTCCAGCGACGACAACAGCATCATCGACACCCCGCAGCAGCCCGAAGTAATCAAGGGTAACGTAGTAACCATGACCACCACCGTCAGCCTCGACGGCGGCGCCACCACCACCCGTGCTCTGACCGACGTTGGCGTGAAGACCTTCGCCGCGGGCGAGAAGATAGCCCTGGTATATATGAACACCAGCAGTGAGACCGTGAAAGTCGAGAGCACTGCCCTGACCGCTGGCGACATCACCAACGATGGCAAGTCGGCCACGTTCACCTTCGAGCTCACAGATCCCGACAAGTCGCAGGACGTGACATACATCTACCCGGCAGCGATGGCCAACGCCGACGGCACGGTGAACTACGACGCCCTTAGCTCGCAGGACGGCACGCTCGCCACGCTGGCAGCCAATTTGGACTGCTGCACGAAGTCTGGCGCATGGGACAGCGACAACCTGCCCACGCTGGCGCTGGAGAACCAGCTGGCCATCCTCGCCCTGACGATCAAAAACAGCGACGCTACAAGCGACCTCACCAGCAGCATCACCAGCCTGAAGATTACCGACGGCACCAACACTTATAACGTGACGCGCTCGGCTGCCGCAGGCCCCATCTACGTGGCCATCCAGCCCACGACCTCTGCTGCCATCGGTGTAAGTGCCTCTGACGGAACCAATAACTATTGCAAGTCGCTCTCCGGCAAGACGTATGCTGCAGACAACGGCTACTCGGTGAGCTGGAAGATGGACAAGGGCGCCTGTCTCGCTTTCCTCTCTGGCGACTACGAAGCCAAGAACGGCGAGACGCTCACCGGTGCGCTGGCAGCCGATGCGACGACGAATATCAAAATCGCCGACGGTGCCACCGTCACGCTGAAGGATGTGACCATCAACGGAACGAATGTCGATGATGATGCACACAAGCATGCAGGTATCACCTGCGTGGGCGACGCCACCATCATCCTCGAAGGTACGAACTCGGTGAAGGGATTCTATGAGGATTATCCCGGCATCTACGTGCCCGATAGCAAGACGCTCACCATCCAGGGCACCGGCTCGCTCACGGCCAATGGTGGTGGCTATGGTGCCGGCATCGGCGGCGGCAATGATATTGATTGTGGCAACATCGAGATCAAGGGTGGTGAAATTACTGCTGATGGCGGTAGTGATTGGAGTGGTTCTGCGGGTATCGGAGGAGGTAGCTTTGCTTCATGCGGCTACATCACTATCAGCGGTGGCACCGTCACAGCCAATGGTGGTGACTATGGTGCCGGTATCGGCGGCGGCCAAGATGGTATTTGTGGCACCATCACCATCAACGGTGGCACCGTCACAGCCTCTGGCAATTATTTTGGTGCCGGCATCGGTTGCGGTTACGCCTCTAATGGTGATGAAACAAGATGCGGAAACATTCTAATCTATGGCGGCACCGTTACGGCAACGGGCGGCGAAAATGCAGCCGGCATCGGCGGCGGCTTTGGCGATGGTTTTGATACTATTTGCGGCACCATTACCATCAATAACACAGTCACGAAACTGACTGCTACTAAGGGCAGTGGTGCTCGCAACAGCATCGGTCCAGCCGGCGTAGATGAATATGTAGAATACTGCGACGTGGTGACCATCGGCGGCACGGTGTATTGGAATTATAGTACCTATGTAGGTGATGGTGACATCTATCTCACGCAAGACCAGATTATCTATCCTGCTGAGCCATAAGGCATCCTAAGATGAACACAGAAGCGACGTTTTTTTCCGTGTTCTGACCCAAACGATCGTCCCCTCCCCTCGAAAGGGAGGGGATTTTTTGTATCTGGTTAATCAACCATCAGCTCACAAGGTGTCTGACACATTGTGAGGCGAGAGATGACAGGAAATATTTCTAACTCAAAAGACTCCCGGCACACCGCCGGGAGTCTTTTCGCAAGCGGCTGGCAAGCGTGAAAAACCGCCTTGGCGACAGACGCGCGGACTGTATGGTTCCGCTCTCTTTTCTCATGGAGAGTACCCCGACCGAGAATCGAACTCGGAACTAAGCTTTAGGAGAGCCTTGTTATATCCATTTAACTATCAGGGCGCATGGTTTCCGAAGCAGCGGAAACGGCTTTTCGGGTGCAAAGGTACAAAAAAAAGCTAAAAGCGACGAGCGAATACGGAAAAATTTGCTGCCGCTGGTGAAAATAACCGTTGCTACTTCAGTATTGCCTGCTGGTAAGTATCAAAATGAGCCATTCCATCGTTGCCGTAGCAGAAGAGGCCCACGCGGATGCCTTTCCAGTAGCCGCTGTTCATGGAGAAGGGGGCTCCGGCAGAGACGAAGTGCTCGCCATCAGTGCTATAGGCAAACTGGTGGGTGTTGTCCAGACTGTTGTTGGTGATGCGGAGCCACAGCTTGCCGTAATGCCCGCCAGCCACGACCTGCCGCTTACCGTCAGACTCGATGAATACGCCCTCCTTGCAGAGGCCGATGCCGCGAAACTGCTTGCCAGAACAGAAGAGACCGGCAAAGCTGTCGCCCGAGGACTCCACGAGGGTGGTACTCTCACTCTGATATCCCACGACCTTCTGCGTCAGCATGTTTCTGCAGGCCATCAGATGCGACGCTGGCTGGGCTTCGATAGTCAGCCATCCCTTGCGGGTGGTCAGACTCCAGTGGGCGTCGTCTGGATTGTGGTTCCACTGCCAGGCAGGATGAAGGGCAGAGGCGGTGAAATCGTCGATGAAATCGGAAGAAATGGTGCCGTCGGCCTCGCTCGTACTGACATCCTTCTGCCGTGTAGAGATTTTAGGAGAGGGATAGGTGGCGACAGGTTCTCCGATGCCATTGCCGTCGTAGTCGACACCCATGAGAGGCCAGTCGTCCTCCCAGCGGACAGGCTGCAGGTGTATCACCCGGCCTAAGACGGGCGTCTCCTGGAAGTGGTAGAACCACCAGCTGCCGTCAGGCGCATCGACCAAGGCTCCCTGGTGAGGGCCGTTGATATTGGTAGACCCCTGCTGGAGCACGATTTTCCGCTCATAGGGGCCATAGATGTTCTTCGCTCTGAGCACCGTCTGCCAACCATGTCCGACGCCGCCCTCTGGGATGATAAGGTAATACCAGCCGTTGCGCTTGAGGAACTTTGTGCCCTCCGCCACGGGACCTTGGTAGACGGTGACACCCTCGTCGAGCAGCTCCCGTCCGTCTGGCGACATACGGTGCACGATGATGGGGCCTGCCCCGTGCTTGCTACGACCTAAATACGCCATTCCATCGCTGTCCCAGAAGGGGCACGGGTCTTCCCACTTCTCTACCCGCTTCACGAGATGCAGTGGTGACCAAGGGCCGCGGGGATCCTTTGCCGACGACATGTAGAGTCCCTCCTCGGGCGTGCAGAAGTAGACATAGTACCGTCCGTCGTTCTCTCTGATCGCTGGCGCCCACGACCCTCCGGCATAGTGGCGGTTCTCGTTCCAGCCAGGCTCGTCGATGCTGCGGTAGATCTGTGTCACGTACCGCCAGTTGACCATGTCGTCGCTCTCCAGTACTTGCATGCCCATGAAATGGAAGTCGGAGGCTACCATATAGTATTTGTTGCCCACCCTGATGACGTCGGGGTCGGAGAAGTCGGCGTTGAGCACAGGGTTGCGATAGGTGCCGTTGCCCTGGTCGCCCCAGCCCTCGGTGTCGATGCGTACGAAGTCGGGACGGGCATCGGGCTGCGCTGTCAGGATCTCGATGTTGCTGAACTGTACGTTTCTGGCATGGCGCACATAGAATCCCTTGGCAGGCAGGTTGCCCCACATGGTGGCCTCGGGGTAGTCTTTCTCCTTCTCGTTGCGCAGCGAGTCGTTGATTTGCGCCATTTCATCGGTAGTTATGCCACCTTTGTGATGGATGGAGATATCAGAGAGCCACACGTTCTCGACAGGGTGGTGAGGCAGTCCTGTGATCGAACACCCTATGGAACCGGCGTTCCTCACTTGGATATGGTTGATGCGGATGCCGTTGATGCGTCCTACATGGTCTACAGGGATGATCCTCTCCATGTTGGCCCCGTCGGAGAGATAGCCTCGGCCACGGTTGCCAAGGCGGATGAAGATGGGCGATTCAGTGCCCTCGACGGTGAAGTCGGAGATGTTGACATTCTCCATCACCCCGCCATCGACGATCTCCAGCGAGAGAGCCGACGAGCCGATCCTCTGTCCGAAGAACTTCTCCTGCTGGTCGTAGCTGGGCTTGACCACGATGCCCGAGATGCTGATGTTGCGGAAGCCGCCGTTGGTCTCCGTTCCCAGTTTCACGGCATTGCAGTGGCTGGATACCACGCAGTCTGAGATGCGGATATTCTCGCAGAGGCGGGGCGAGGTCGACTTCAGCGTGATGCCGTCGTCGTCTGAGTCGGCCGTCATGTTGGTGACAATCACCTCATGGCAGCCGTCGAGGTCGAGGGCGTCGTTGTTGTAGTTGTTGCGGTTAAAAACCTTGATTCCATCGATCAGCAGACGGTCGCAGGCCAGATAGTGCTGCATCCAGCAGCCGCTGTTCCTGAGGGTGATGTCCTTGATGGTGATGTCCTCGCTCTGTATGAATCGCAGCAGGTGCGGACGGGTGATGCCCTCATCGTTCCAGGAGAGTTTCTTAAAGGCGCGCCCTCTGCCGTCGATGGTGCCGAAGCCATCGATGCGTACGTTTCTTACCTTGTCGGCATAGATGAGTTGGATGGTTGTCGTGTGGGTTCGTAGCGACACATAGTCCGATTTCATCGGGATATAGTCGTTGAGGTCTGTGCTGCCATAGAGTGTCGCTCCCTGCTCCAGAAAGAGGTGTACGTTGCTCTTCAGCACCACCGTGCCTGTCTTGTATATGCCGGCCGGCACCACCACACGGCCGCCACCTGCCTGCGAACAGGCGTCGATGGCCTGCTGGATGGCCCGCGTGCTCAGTACGGTTGTGTCTGCTTGGGCACCATAAGATACCACGTTGTAGTCATTAGCCTGGGCCGTCAATGCTGCTGCCATGAGCAACGCAATCATTCCTTTTCTCATAATCACTCGTTTTTGCTTCTGGTTGCAAAGTTACATTATTTCCCTTTATCCTGCAAGCATTTGACGACAAAGTTTGCGTCATGTATCTGATTCTTTTTATTTTATAATGTACGCGAAGAAATCAGGCATTGATGCATTCCCACTTTTAGAATTATTTCCTATCTTTGCGCCAACGATTATTATCAACTAAAAGCTATCAGTTATGAAGAAACTTATGTTATTGTTGCCATTCGTGGCATTGCTGATGGGCTGTGCTTCCAACGAGGAGCGTGCCCAGTGCCCTGTGCTCTCCGTTGAGGGAGGTCAGATTGTTGGCGTCGCTGCCGAGAATCCTGGTGTGTTTGTGTATAAAGGCATTCCCTATGCAGCCGCGCCTATCGGCGACCTGCGGTGGAAGGAACCCCAGCCCGTAGTGGCTTGGGACAGTATCCGTGTCTGTGACCGTTTCGGCCATCCTGGCTATCAGGCTGTTCACTACCCGGGCTTCTATGCTTCGGAGTGGGGCTATGGCGACGAGGCTCCCTATAGCGAGGACTGTCTCTATCTGAATGTCTACACGAAGGCGCCGGGTCAAGTAGACAAGAAACTGCCTGTGGCCCTGTGGATTCATGGTGGCGGCTATCGTGAGGGCTGGGGTACAGAACCTGAGTTCGATGGTCAGGAATGGGCTTCAAAAGATGTGGTGCTCGTGACCATCAACTACCGTCTCGGCATCTTTGGTTTCATGACTTACGGTGAACTCTCAGCCGAGAGCCCTCACGGTGTGTCTGGCAACTATGGTATCTTAGACCAGATCCAGTCGCTGAAGTGGATCAAGGCCAATATCGCCCAGTTTGGCGGCGATCCTGACAATGTGACCATCTTCGGCCAGAGTGCTGGGGCGGGCAGTGTGCGCACCATCTGCGAGTCACCCCTGGCTCGTGGGCTGTTCCACAAGGCCGTCATCATGAGTGGTGGTGGCATCAATGTGCCTGCCAAAGATGGTGAGGAGGCCAAGCCTGCTACTCCAGTGAACAAGTTCTTCACCTACAACCCCACGCTGAAGGAGGCCGAGGCTGAGACGAAGAAAGTGATGGACTGGGCTGGGCTGACAGACCTGACAAAGCTGCGTGCCGCCTCGACGGAGATTCTCTATACCGTCGGCACTTTATATAATATGGTGAACAAGAGTGATGTCTTCCTGATGCAGCGCCCCATCATCGACGGCTATGTGTCGTTGAAGAACTTCGATGAGGCCACGCGCGACGGATCGCTTGCCGATGTGCCGTATATGATTGGTTATACGCTGAACGACATGGGTGCGATGGGACCTGGCATCGCCGAGTTCTGTAAGGTGCGACAGGAGAAGGGTGGCAAGGCCTGGGCCTATGAGTTTGCCCGCCCGTTGCCCGATGACGGCAAGCATCCGGAGATTACCGACCGTCTGAAAGGGGCCTTCCACTCCAGCGACCTGTGGTTTGTCTTCAAGAGTCTGAAGCATTGCTGGCGCCCCTGGACCCAAGGTGACTGGGATCTCTCAGAGAAGATGATTACTGCCTGGACAAACTTTGCCAAGTACAGTGACCCCAATGGTGAGGATGGCAAGAGCCTGGGTTGGACGCCTTGCACGGCAGAGAATCCCCAGTTCATGCTCTTCAAACTCGACGACAAGGATGCCGAGGCTTCAGAGATGGGGGAACCTATCATCCCGGAACCAATTAAAAGGTAACTCCTGATCAACTAAGAATTCAGGCACGCCTTGATGCGTTGAAGGGCTTCATCCAACTGACTGCGAGGGCAGGCGATGTTAATACGGATGAAGCCCTCACCCGTCTGGGGACCATACATCGTGCCTGGGGAAACCCAGACGTGGGCCTCATTAAGCAGACGGTTAAAGAGTTCGTCAGTGGTGATGCCGAGGGCACTATGGTCTACCCATACAAGGTAAGTGCCTTCAAGTCGTGTGACCTTCAACAGTGGAAGGCTTTTCCCGATGAAATCGCATAAAAAGGTGTAGTTGCCCCATAGGTATTGGTTCAGTTCGTCGAGCCATTCTGCGCTCTCATTGTAGGCGGCCTCCAAGGCAACGATACCAAAGGGATTCACGTCGCAGACCTCATTAATATTAATGGCACGATCGATACGACGACGCCAAGAAGGATTCTTCGTGATGATATTGGCTATCTGCAGGCCAGCGGTATTGAAGTTCTTTGAGGGAGAGTTCATCACCACGCAGTCGTCTGTGATGGTGCCGAAGGGCACGAACTCATAGCCTGGCATGATGAGTTCGCAGTGGATCTCGTCTGAGACCACCTTCACATCATGCTTCTTGCAGATGTTGTACATCTTCTGCAATTCATCGCGCCGCCAGACACGTCCGCAGGGATTATGGGGGTTGCAGAGCAGGAAGAGGGTAGTCTTCTCGTCGGCACACTTCGCCTCGAAGTCCTGCCAGTTCACTTCGAAACTGCTGTCTATAGGCCTCAGCGGACTTTCAAGCACTTCGCAGCCGTTGTTTCTGATTGAAGAGAAGAAGCAGTTATAGGCAGGTGAGAGGATGAGCACCTTCTCGCCTGGCATGGTGAGGGCTTTGATGACACACGACATAGCGGGCACTACGGCTGTGGTATAGAGGATTGACGAGCGCTCGATCTCCCAATGGTGGCGGCGACGGAACCAGGAGATTACGGCCTCGTAATAACTCTCCGGCACGATGTTGTAGCCGAATACTCCATGTGCGACACGCTTTTCCAGGGCCTCCTGGATGGCTGGCGCCACACGGAAGTCCATATCGGCCACCCACATGGGAACCACATCTTCATTTGGGGACTCATCCCATTTCACGCAGTTCGTTCCCCTGCGCACTACCGTTTCATCAAAGTTGTATTTCATTTCCTTGTCTCTATCACGCAGTCATTCGGCTGGCGCACGTTCTCATCGATGGTGATACTGCCGATGGAATCGGCGATAATGTGTCCGCTTGTGGGGTTCTTGATATTCTCGATGTGACCACGGATGTCGGCCTCAACGGTAGAGTACTCGAACATGCGGTCGCAGAGCTTGTCGACGGTGCAGTTCTCCAGTACGAGGTTCTCCGTATAGCAGAGCAGTTGCTCACCAGCCAGATGACAGTTCACCAGGCGGACATTCTTCGAGTGCCAGGCCAGGTATTCGCCGTCGAGCACTGAGTCGTAGATGGTTACGTTCTCACACTCCCAGAACGAGTCCTTTGTCAGGATCTTCGCATTGTGTACCTCCACGTTCTGACAGTACTGGAACACGTATTTCGAGTCGCTCTCGAGTCCGTCTACGTAGATGTTCTTTGAGAACATGAAGGGGTAGGTGCCACCATGCAGCTTCACGTTCTTGATCTTGATGCCGTCCACCTTCCAGAAGGTCTCGTCGGCATCGGTAATCTCCACGTTCTCTAAGGTCAGGTTCTTCATTTCGCGGAAGAACTTGGGACCGTCGATGCGCGAGTTGGTCATCACCAGGTCGTTGGTGTACCAGATGGCTGAGCGCGAGCCTAAGGCAAAGTAGCAGTTGTCGATCTTCGCCCCGTCGACGTGCCACCAGGGATATTTGCCGTAGAACTTACAGTCGTAGGCTTCCATATTCTGGCATTGCTTGATGCCAGACTCTCCATCAGTAATAGTCACATTTTCCAGTCTCAGATCGTGTTGGGCGAACAGTGGGCGTTCGCCTCCATAAGTCTTGTCTTTTATTAGTTCCATTGTCTTTACTTATATTAGGTTGCAAAGGTACGAATAAAAATCCGTAATTCTGTTACCAAAATCACGGATTCTTTTACCCTTTTAAGGGTTTTTAATATGTTGAGAGAGAAAGTATTACTTAGCGTACGGCCAGCAGACGGTCTGAGACGGCATCCAACGGCTCCATGCAGAGCAGACTGTTGGTGAGTATCATGTCGTCTTTGGTTTTGTTCATCCTGAACGTCTTCACCGAAGTCACGCTGGGGGCCACCTCGCGATAGAGCGTCACCTCCATTGGCAGGTCGTAGACCTTCAGGCTGGTGTCCCATTTGCTGGTCTCCATGTTGTAGCCGTTCTTATAATATTTATAGGTATGGCGGAAGTCGTTTACCCACTGTTTCATGCTCTGGTCCCAGCGCACCACCTCCCGTGTGGTCAGCCTCCCCTGCTCGTCGTACGAGTAGCGATACTCCATCTTGGCGCACATCTGGTTGTCGCCCTTCTTCTCGTACACCTCAATCTTGTGAATAACACCGTTCTCCAGGTCTGCGTTGTACAGATAGGGGGCATTCACGTCGTTGGCGGCGTTGAAGTACATGGTCAGTACTGTTGCGATGGTGATGATAGACTCCATAATCTTATGCAATAATCGTTAAACAATAACCAATATCTGTCTCTTTGACGGTGCAAAGTTACGATAAGTTGCACTAACATAAAGTTATCCGAATGTTATCTTTAGGTTAATTCTTTTTGCCATGTCGAAAAAATGCAGTACTTTTGCAGACAGTTATGCAGAAGAACAAGTATAAATCTGTGTCTGTCGGTGCGATGGTGGCGGTGATGCTGCTGTTGGGGTTATATATGTGGATGACCTACCGCTCGGCCGTGCGCGATATCTCGGAGCGGGCAGGCAACCAGCTGCCGTGGGCGATGTTCTACGAGAGCTACCATCGGGCCGACATCGTGTCGAAAGGCGACACCCTCAGCCTGCCCGAACTGCGTGGCGACCTCTCGCTGGTGTCGTCGGTAGAGGGTATGAACGATGTACTGAGCCGCAGGTATCATTCGGAGATCTCGCTCGACACGCTTTCACAATATGTCGACAGTTTGCTCAGTGTGGTGAACCTCAATCGTGATTTTACTATCCTCGAGGTCGATGGAAAGGGTAAAACGTTGCGCCGCAGCAACGACCAGCAGTCGTCGACGGCCCTTCTGACACGTGTGTTCAGCATCCGCCGCGACCAGTCGCGAGGCATCCAGCTGGCCCTCAACAATCCTTATCCTGAGCTGGCACGGCGACTCAGTCCCCTCTTTCTGGCCAGTGCGATTATCCTCATCCTCTTTGGTGCCATCCTGATGCGGCTGCTGCGCTACCTCGACGAGCAGCGGCTGATGTCAGAGCTGCGAAACGATTTCAGCTATGCGATGGTCCACGATATGAAGTCGCCCCTGTCGAGCATCATCATGGGTGCCCGTTTCCTGCATAGTGGAAAGGTAGACGACAAGCCGCAGATCAAAGAGAAATACTACGCCATCATCGAGAGCGAGGCCGAGCATCTGCTGGCGCTGGTCAATAAACTGCTTACCATCTCGAAGCTTGAAAACAAGAAACTCATCTTGAATAAGCAGAACGTGAACCTTGAGCCTATCATCGATGATATCATAGAGAAGGCGAAGGCCAAGGCGGAGAAACCTATCGACTTCACCGTCGACCTGCTCGTACATCGTGTGCTGGCCGACCAGCAGTATCTTGCAGAGGCCATCTCAAACCTCGTCGATAATGCTATTAAATACTCCAAGGATGAAGTCGCCATCTGTATCACCACCCAGGAGAACGACAAGTACGTGCTGCTCCGTGTGCGGGATAATGGCATCGGCATCTCCCGCGATGACCAGCGCATCATCTTTGATAAGTTCGGGCGTGCCGCTGTCCACGAACAGAACCGCAAGGGAGGCGTCTCGGGTTTCGGACTCGGACTGAACTACGTAGACCAGGTGATGCAGGCTCATGGCGGAAAAGTAACCGTACAGAGTGAAAAGGATCACTACTCGGAGTTCACATTACATATTCCTAAGGGGTAAGAATTCTCTAATATCCAAAGTCTTGATAATAACAATATACCTATGATTAAACTACTCTTGGTTGAAGACGATGCCTCGCTGGCTTATATCGAGAAGACAGGACTCGAAGACATCATTGGCGGCTACACCGTGACCACCGCCGAGAATGGTCGTGAGGGTTTGAAGGCCTGGGAGGAGACGAAGCCCGACGTGATAATCTCTGATATCGACATGCCCGTGATGAACGGCTTCGAGATGGTGGAGCGCATCCGTGAGACCGATCAGGATGTGATCATCATCTTCACCTCGGCCCTCACGTCGCCCAACGATGTGAAAGCGGGTTACCGTCTGGGTATCAACAACTACGTGAAGAAGCCCTTCGTGCCAGAAGAACTCGATGCCCACATTCAGGCACTGATGAAGATGCGAGGCGGCGCGAGGACGCAGAAAGAGACCAGCCACTACCGTCTTGGCAAATACACCCTTGATGCAGACCACGCCACACTGCGCAATAATGATACCAACCAGTCGCAGACTATCACCCAGCGCGAGGCGCAGATTCTACAGCTGCTGGCTGAGAACAAGAACAATGTGGTGCGTCGCGAGGCTATCCTCAGCCGTTTCTGGAATACTGAGGACGACTATTTCGCCTCGCGCTCCCTCGACGTCTTTGTAAACAAGCTGCGGAAGCTGCTCTCCGATGAGTCTCACGTACAGCTGAAGACAGTACGAGGCGTGGGATTGCAGCTACTGGTGGACTGACGGCAGGTTCAGTCTAACGCCTACCTGCAGGTTGAAGTTCGTGGGGTGGTGCTTGAAGAAATTCTTCAAGTGGCTGCCGTTGTCGAAATAGTATTTGATGCCTGGCTCGGCATAGATGCCTATCATCGGGATAATGTCGTATTCTACGCCCAGGGCGGCATTTACAGACCACTGCACGTTGTCTTTCTCCAGGGTTGTCTTTACACCCTCTGTCTCTGCTTGTGCCTTAATATTGATGTCTGCCTGTCCGCCTGCCGTCGCATAGACGTTTAGTCTGCCCCATCGCCACACGTTGTATTGTACTGTCAACGGGATGCCGATATACTGCAACGTCTGCTGACGCTCGTAGACGAGACTGTTTGCCACGCTGGTAAAGTCTGACCGCAGTCGTGTGTAGACGGCTCCTGTCGAAACGGAGAATCCCGATGAAATGGGCATTTTTATGTTTAGTCCGAAGGAGATGGGCTGGTAATACTTCTGCCGTTCCTGGTGGTTGGCCAGATAGACGGGCCCGTCAGCACGTGTAGTCCATCTGTCGGCATAACGATAGTAGTCGTAGTTGGCCAGCATCTGTTGACTCATCAGCACACCGTTGCTGTTTTGCTGGTTGCCGAAGCCGTTGGCAGCATAGAGGTCGATGGTGGTATGGCGCTTTCGTGCCTGTCTGGTTGTTGCCATCTGTTGATCCGGCTCGTGCATCATCGCTTCCGATGTCTTATGCGTCTGTCTCATCGTCTCCTTCGCCTCTGCCGCTTGTTTCTCTGACTCCTTTGTCTCAGCCACTGTTTCCTCCGATTTCATCGGTGTTATCTTTGCTGTTTCAATATCTTCACGCATTGTGCTCTCTGTGTTTCTAACGGGACTCTTCACCATTTTCTGTGCGACCATCCTCTCCTGTCGTTGAGGCGCCTGGAACGTGTGCTCCTGTTGTGGTGTCTCCTGTACGGTATGTTTCTCCTGCTGTAGTGTCTCTTGCTGTCGTGACTCCTGAGCTACTGTTTTCTCCGTATCTGTCTTCTCTGTATCGTCTATAGCTATCAGCATGATAGCGGCTACTGCCACAGCTGCCGCCGCCCATCGTGCCCACAAGGGTACCACACGGGCCTTCCGCTTGCTTGCGGGAGCCTCGGGCAGACTGGCCTCAACCTTCGCCCACAGGTCGTCGGGTACGGGCGCCTCGTAGTCGGCAAGCTGGTTACGCATCCGCTCCGCCCAGTCCTTATTTATCGGCTTGTCTGTATGTTGCCTGTTTTGTTTCATATCCCTTGTGCGTTTAAATATTCCTTAATCATCTTCGACAGCATCTGTTTCGCCCTTGAGAAGTAGGCCATTGATGTCTTGGCGCTGATGCCCAGTTCTTGGCCGATCTCGCTGTGTGTCATTTCTCCGAACACGTGTAGGTTCACGACTATCCTGTTTGCCTTCGGCAGGCGGCTTATCATCGTGTTCAGCACGTTTGGCGGCACTGCTTCTATGGGTGCATCGTCGTCGTTAGCAGGCTCCTCGGGCAGTTGGTCTGTCAGCTGCAGCTTGTCGTTGTCTTTCAGCCACGAGAGTGACTTGTTCGTGACGATCCTGGCCACCCAGGCTTTTAGCGAGCCCTCGCCACGGTAGTCAAAAGTGTCGATGCTTGTCAGGATGCTCACGAAGGCGTCGTGAACCACGTCGAGGGCGTCTTCCTCGTCTGCCACGATCCTCAGTGCGATGGCCATACCATACCTGACGTAGCGCTCGTAGAGCCGCCGCAGGGCCGCTCTGTCACCTTCGCGTATCGCCTCTGTCAGCTGTCGTTCCGTTTCTGCCACGTTGCTACTCGCTCAACTTCGTTGCGGTGAAGACCAGCTTCCAGGCCGATCTCTCAGGGTGTTCCTCGTCGTGGTAGTTCACGCTGTGCTCCATGCCCGTCTGTGGGTTGTAGATGACGACCTTGTCGATGGGGATGGCCAGGGTCCATAGACATGTGTTCTTGTCGAGCACCGCAGAGAGATGATCCTTGGTACCCACCGTCCTTACCTCGTAGTTTACGCCGTCTGCCACCACGTTAAACTTCATGGCACTGTTTCCCAGCAGTGCTGTCTGACTGTCAGCATTCGAGTTCTCTATTTCCATATAAATGGCATCAGACGAGTAGCCTTGTTCGGTGTAGCCCAACATCTGCTCGGTGTTCTGGTATGTGTAGTCTGTCGTGGTCGTGAAGAACGGCTCGTTGGCATGTTCCACCAGCGCTTTTTCGCTCACCAGCTTCAGTCTGGGCACGAGGTAGTCGGCAGGTAATTCAAACATTATCACGCCATTCTCCACCCTGATTGTTCCTTCCTGTCGCAGTCCATATTTGCTCAGTTTCCAGTATCCTTCGAACGTGCCATAGGGGGTCACCATCTTCTCAGGATCCTGTTGGACCATGTCTTCATGTACTTGGTCTTTTGAACATGACGTGGCTGCCAGCGCTACCGCTATCATCAATACTATTCCAAACCGTCTCATGATCTTTTTCTAAATATACTGTATTCTTTATTATAATATAACTGCAGAGTTATGGAAAGGTTGATGGTTGCCAGCAGCTATTTAAGCATTTTTAACTTGTGCGGGCTGAGGCTTACTCGGCATTCCGAGTCTTTCACCCTGGTAGATGTGCTCAAGAGCCTCCAGTTCGAAGACAAGGGCTGCGGTCAATGTATCTGATAATGTTCTTCTCATTATTTGATGTTGCTTCTAAGGTGCAAAGATACTGCTTTTTGGGGAAATAACGAAAAATAAAGAGGGAAATATTTGACGGGGTCGAGAAGGATTCTGAACTTATTTTACAAAAGTTGTGTTGGGATGCGAAGGCGCAACCAAGCCTGATGGAAACTCGGACTTTGGGCTAAGGAAAGTGGGAGTTTGGGCTAGGGAAACTCCCAGTTTGGGCTAAGGAAAGTCTAAACGCCTTAAGTAGCCTGTAAGAGGGCTGTTTGCGGCAGCTTTGGGTGTAGGTAATTTTTGTTTACTTCTTGCAGGGGGACACATGGCGTTATGCGCTTTTTTCCTTGTAGATGACCTTGTTGGCGCCGCTGGTGATCTTGAGGGCTTCGGGGTGCTCCTTGATGTAGGAGTCGATATGGCGGACGCGCTTCTGCTCGAAGATCTCCTCGATGGCGATGAGGATACCCGTCTCCTCGACGTCGCCGAAGCCGTAGTTGATGGCGGTGCCGAAGAGCTTCATCGTAGGCGAAAGACTCATGTAGGCATTCACCAGCGGGGGGATGTTGTAGCCCAGCTTGCGGATCTCGGCATTAAGGATGCGGTAGTCGTCTTTGAACTCCTGCTTGCAGAACAGCTGTTCGAGCTCCTTGGGGTCGGTCTCGATCTGCAAGGGTTTCATGGGCACGATGAGGTTCTCCTTGTCGGCAAAGTGCTTATGGAGGAAGTAGAGAATCATGTCGCGGCCGCGGCGGATATAAGAGGGGTACATGGTGAACTTGCCGAAGAAGTAGCGCACGTTGGGCATGATAACGGTGAGGGCGCCCAAGCCGTCCCATAGGTTGTCGAGGGCGAAGAGGCTCTTTGCTCCCATGCGCGAGCTCTGGTAGGGCAGGGCTACGAACGAGCGGCCCAGCTCGATGGTGTAGGGCGCGTAGTCGCGGAGGAACTTCTCTGAGAAATGGAACATGTGGCTGGTGGCGAGACGCGGCTGCCCCTTGTCGTCTGTATCCCACTTTGTGCCCTCAAGGTAGCGATAACCCCCGATGATCTCCTCGGCCTCGGGATTCCACACGATGAGCTGCTTGTAGCAGTTCTCGCAGGTGTCGAACTCGTCGATGTCCATCGCCTTGCCTGTGCCGCCTCCAGCCTCGCGGAAGGCAATCTCGCGCAGTCGACCTATCTCCTTCATCACATTGGGTGCGTTGTGGGCCGTGATGATGTATATCTCGTTGTGACTCTTGTTGGTCATGCGGAGCTGACGCTCGGGGGTAAGCTCTTGCTTGAGTACTTCTTTGTCGATGGGGGCGATGATCTCTTGTTCCATTTTCCGTTTGTAGTTTGCGAGTTACAGATGATTGCTGTTAGAGTTTATAGACTTCAGCACGGACGTACTGAGCCCAGTCGCGGGGCGAGCGGCTCTTGTCGAAGGTCTGCCAGGGGATGGGCTTGCCGATGGCCACGCGGAAGGTCTTGTGGACGTTCTTGTACATTTCGTCGACGAGGAAGAGCATGGCAAGGTTAAAGGGCAGGCAACGGTCGCTGAAGTTGGCCAGGCGGTAGAAGAAGTTGGAGTTCTGTCCGCCGAAGTGTATGGGTACGATGTCGCGCTGGTATTGCACGCTCTTCGTGATGAAGGTCTTGGTCCAGGGAATGTCGCTGATGATGCCATTCTTCCGCCGGGAGCAGAGTCCTGCGGGGAACATGAGCATGTGGTTCTCACTCTGGAAACCCGCCTCGACCATCGCGGGGAAGTTGCGGCTCTGCCCACCAGTCTTGTTGATGGGGATGCAGACGGGAGCGAGCCCGGGGAGATTCATCAACAGGTCGTTGACAAGGTAGCGGAATCGGCCGTTGTAGTGGCGCCCGATGATGGCACCGAGGGCGACACCGTCTTCACCGCCCAGGGGGTGGTTGCTCACGAAGGTGTAGAACCTTCCGTCGTCGGGGTCAGGTAGGTTCTCGCGACCCTCCACTTGTAATGTCATGTCGAGGTATTCGACGCAGGCCTCAAGCCACTCCACGCCAACCTTGTCGCGGCTCTCCCAGAGGAAAGCGTTTACCTGATCCTGATGGGCGATGCGCTTAAGCCAATTAACGAGGAAAGAGGGCACAAAACGTGCCTTCGGGCCCATTTTGTCTTTGAGAATCTGCTCGATATCAATTGTGCGGCCTGGAGCCGCCTGCTGTTCTGTCAAGTCTGCCATTTCCTTTCTTTATGCTAACAGGGTGCAAAAATAGCACAATTCTTTCAAAAGTGTGCATAAAATGAGAAAAAAAAGAATTATTAACTTCTATTTTGTTTCTGAAGGCCATCTAAATCATTAAAATAAAGTTAAATTTGAAAAAAAGTGGGGAAAAGTGGGGTGGAGTGGGGAAAATTGTGTAATTTTGTAACCGAATCTATTATTAATAAGATTTATGCGTTTTTTGGGTAACATAGAGGCCAAGACAGATGCTAAGGGAAGAGCCTTCCTGCCAGCTGTTTTCCGCAAGGTGCTCCAAGCATCGGGCGAAGAGAACCTGGTGCTGCGCAAGGACGTGTTCCAGTCGTGTCTGGTGCTCTATCCCGAAAGTGTGTGGAATGCACGGCTTGACCTGCTGAAGTCGCAGCTGAAGCCGTGGAAGCCATCCCACCAACAGATGTTCCGACAGTTTGTGTCGGAGGCAGAAGTGGTGACGCTCGACGGCAATGGCCGCTTCCTCATCTCGAAGCGGCTGCAGCGCGTGGCGGGCATCAGTCAGAGTCTGCAGTTCATCGGCATGGACGACACCATCGAGATATGGTCACCAGACGACCTGAAGAAGACACTGCGCTCTGACGAGGCGTTCAGCAGGGAGTTTGAGGAAATCATGAATGCGGAAGAGTGAGACGTTGAGGATTTGAGACAATGATAAAGGCGGAGGGATATCACGTACCAGTACTCCTTGCGGAGAGCGTCGACGGGCTTGGCATCAAGCCCGACGGTGTCTATGTAGACGTGACCTTCGGTGGGGGCGGGCACAGTCGTGAGATCCTGAGGCGACTCGACGGCAAGGGCCATCTCTATGGTTTCGACCAGGACGAGGATGCCGAGCAGAACATCGTCGACGACGCCCGTTTCACGTTTGTGAGGAGTAACTTCCGCTACCTGAAGAACTGGATGCGCTACTACGGTGTAGAGGCCATCGACGGCCTGCTGGCCGACCTCGGCGTGTCGAGTCATCATTTCGACGACGAGGCTCGCGGCTTCTCCTTCCGTTTCGACGCACCCCTCGACATGCGGATGAACCAACGGGCGAGGATGACGGCGGTAGATGTGCTGAACACGTACGGCGAGGAGCAACTGGCAGACATCTTCTATTTCTACGGCGAGTTGAAGAACGCCCGCAGGCTGGCTGCCGCCATCGTGAAGGTCAGGGCGCAGAAGGCGCTCGCCACCACCAGCGACCTGCTGCAGGCCATCGGCCTGTCTGCGGATGACATTCAGGCGGCTATGGACAAAGGTCAGCCCTCAACTGCCAATGCGCAATGGAAGAAAGACGCTGCCCGATTGTTTCAGGCACTGCGTATCGAGGTGAACCACGAGATGGACGCGCTGAAGGAGATGCTTAACGCCGCCAGAGACTTGATACGGCCAGGCGGACGACTCTCGGTGATTACATATCACTCGCTGGAAGATCGTCTGGTGAAGAATATGATGAAGGCAGGCAATGTGGAGGGGAAGGTGGCACAAGACTTCTTCGGCCGCAGTGAGTCGCCGTTCAGGCAGGTCGGTGGTAAGTTGGTCGTGCCCGACGAGGCAGAGCAGCAGCGCAATCCGCGCAGCCGGAGTGCCAAGCTGAGGGTGGCGGAGAGAATGGCTACGAATGAATGATAAATGGGTAAGAAGAAAGAGATAGAACTGGAGCTGCAGGAGACCATCGTGGAGGAGCCTGCGGTGACGGAGACGAAAGAGAAGAAGGAGGCGGGCCAGAAAGAGGACGCCAGCCTGAAGGAAGAGGCAGAGGAGATGAAGGAGCAGGCCCGAAAGACCATCCAGATGATCAAGGCCCAGGCGAAGGAGGAAGACCCCAAGCTGACCCCTACGCTGACCCTGCGCACGATCCTCGGTGGCGACTTTCTCACGGCCGACATGGTGCGCCGACAGATATGGCTCTTCATGCTGATGGTGGTATTCGCCATCATCTACGTCGCCTTCAGATACCAGTGTCAGCAGGACATGATCGCTATCGACAAGCTGGAGAAGGAGGTGCTCGATGCGAAGTACAAGGCCCTCTCGTGCTCGAGTACCCTGACGGAGAAATGTCGCGAGAGCCACGTGCTCGAAGCCTTGAAACAGAATAAGGACAGTCTGCTGCACGTCGCAGACCAGCCACCTTTTATAATATATGTAGATGAGTAAGTTCAGAAGTGATAAAGTAATGCCCCGCTACATGATGATCGCGGTGTTTATGACGTTGATAGGGTTTGCCGTCATCGGCAAGGCTATGTACATCATGACCGCCAAGAAGCAGTATTGGATGGAGGTGGCCTCACGGCTGAAGCGCGACAGTGTGAGCGTGAAGCCAGGACGAGGCAACATCCTCAGCTGCGACGGACAGCTCATGGCCAGCAGCATTCCCGAATACAAGATATACATGGATTTCCAGGCTGGCTCCGACGACACTACGTGGGTGAGGAAACGTGACTCATTGTGGGTGGAGAAGCTCGACAGCATCTGCACCGAGCTGAGTCAGATATTCCCCTCGCGGACGGCTGCAGAATTCAAAGCCAACCTCACGGAGGGACGCAATAAGGTCCTGAAGAGCGGCAAGGTGGGTGCCCGCCACTGGGCGATATGGCCGCGGCGCATCGATTACAACACCTTCTGTGAGGTGCGCAAGTTGCCCTTCTTCAACCTGCCCATCTACCGCAGCGGCTTCCACTGGGAGGAGTTCAATGCCCGCCGCCGTCCGTTCGGCTCGCTGGCACAGCGCACGATCGGCGACATGTTTGGTGCCAAGGACAGTGCGAAGTATGGCCTGGAACTCTCATATGACACCGTGCTTCGCGGTACCAACGGCCTGATGCACCGTCGTAAGGTGCTGAACAAGTATATGGACATCCCCGTGCTGAACCCCATCGACGGTGCCGACATCGTGACGACCATCGACGTGGGCATGCAGGATCTGGCTGAGCACGCCGTTATCGACGAGTTGAAGGAAATCAACGGAGAGATGGGGGTGGCTATCCTCATGGAGGTGAAGACGGGTGACATCAAAGCCATCGTGAATATGGAGCGTGGCAGCGACGGACAATATCGTGAGATGGTGAATAGAGCCATCAGCTTCCGTTGTGAGCCAGGCTCGGTGTTCAAGGTTGCCTCGTTCCTCGTGGCCCTCGACGACGGCGTGGTCGACACCAGTTTCGTCATCCATACGGGTAGCGGTGTGATGGAGATGCACGGTCGTGCGATGAAAGACCACAACTGGCGTCGTGGCGGCTATCAGGACATTAACGTAGCGCGGGCCCTCGAGGTGAGCTCGAATATCGGCGTGAGCTACGTCATCGACAAATACTATGGCAGCAATCCCGCGAAATATGTGCAGGGATTGTACCGTGTTGGCATCCACGAAGACCTGAAACTGCCCCTCGTGGGCTATCAGCCGCCCTATATCCGAATGCCCGACACGAAGACCACCGACAGGGCGAAGTACTGGAGTAAGACCACACTCCCTTGGATGTCGATAGGCTATGAGACGCAGATTGCACCTATCAACACTGTGGCCTTCTATAACGCCATCGCCAACGACGGAAAGATGATGAAACCCAGGTTTGTGAAGCAGATCGTGAAAGACGGTCAGGTGGTGAGGGAGTATGAACCCGAGGTGCTGAAGGAGCGCATCGCCAAGCCGCAGACCATCAAAACCATGCAGACCGTGCTGGAGCATGTGGTGAGTCAGGGACTGGGCCGGAAGGCTGGCTCAAAGAGTTTCAAGGTGGCAGGTAAGACAGGTACGGCCCAGGTGGCCGACCAGTATGGCAGCTACCACTCTGGCACTACTCGCTACTGGCTCTCGTTCGCTGGCTATTTCCCTGCCGACAATCCACGCTATACTTGTATCGTGTGCCTGAAGAAGTCGGGTCTGCCCGCCTCAGGTGGTGGTATGAGTGGTGTGGTGTTCCATCGTATCTCTGAGGGCGTGATGGCACAGAATCTGAAACTCAGTGTCGACGATGCCCGTGACGAGAATTCCACCTTCACTCCAGCCGTGAAGATGGGCGACAGGGAGGCAGCAGACTACGTGATGAGCAGTCTTGGTCTGAAAGGAGAGTGCACGGATATGCCTGCTACGGCACGCAATGTCGTCCCCAACCTGGTGGGTATGGGTGCCCGCGACGCGGTGTACCAGTTGGAGAGTCGTGGTGTGAAAGCTCGTGTGAGAGGCCGTGGCAAGGTGAAGTCTCAGAGTATCTACGCGGGTACGGCTGTGAAGCAGGGGATGCTGTGTGAACTTGTGATGGAGTGAGTGTTGAAAATTGATAATTGAAGAATTGAAAATATATGAGGCTGAAGGAATTATTGACGAATGTAGAGGTGCTGAATGTGCTCGGTGATACAGACATCGAGGTCACGGGTGTAAACATCGACTCCCGCCGAATTGAGGCAGGACATCTTTTTGTGGCTATTCCTGGAACCCAGACAGACGGCCATAAGTTCATCCCTAAGGCCGTCGAGCAGGGAGCTGTGGCCGTGTTGTGTGAGTACTTCCCCAACAAGCGGGAGCCAGGTGTGACATACATCGCTGTGGCCTCGACAGAAGACTGTGTCGGCGAGGTAGCCACACGCTTCTATGGCGATCCTTCGCGGAAGCTGAAGCTCGTAGGAGTCACGGGCACCAATGGCAAGACAACCATCGCCACCTTATTATATAATATGTTCCGTAAGTTCGGACATAAGTGCGGCCTGCTCTCTACCGTCTGCAACTATATAGAGGACGAGGCCATCCCCGCAGATCATACTACACCCGACCCCATCGAGCTGAACTGCTTGCTGGCACGTATGGTGGAGGCTGGCTGTGAGTATGCTTTCATGGAGTGCTCAAGTCATGCCATCGCCCAGAAGCGCATCGGAGGACTCCGTTTCGCTGGCGGACTCTTCACCAACCTCACCCGTGACCATCTGGACTACCATAAGACCTTCGAGAACTACCGCAATGCGAAGAAAGGCTTCTTCGACGGCCTCGACAAAGACGCCTTCGCCATCACAAATGCCGACGATAAGAACGGCTTGTTTATGGTGCAGAATACAAAGGCGACAGTCAAGACCTACTCCACGCGTACTGTGGCCGACTTCAAGGCAAAGATCATTGAGTGCCACTTCGAGGGAATGTACCTCGACATCAACGGCAAGGAGGTGGGTGTGCAGTTCATTGGTAAGTTCAACGTGAGCAACTTGTTGGCCGTCTATGGTGCTGCTGTGATGCTGGGCAAACAGCCCGACGACATCCTGCTCATCCTTAGCACGCTGAAGAGTGTGAACGGTCGTCTGGAGCCCATTCGCTCGCCGGAGGGATATACGGCCATCGTTGACTATGCCCACACTCCTGATGCGCTGGAGAATGTGCTCAACGCCATCCGTGAGGTGCTTGACGGCAAGGGCCGTGTGATCACCGTGTGTGGTGCTGGCGGCAATCGCGACAAGGGCAAGCGCCCGTTGATGGCGCGTGAGGCCGTGAAGCAGAGTGACCGTGTGATCATCACCAGCGACAATCCCCGTTTTGAGGAACCGCAAGACATTATCAACGACATGCTGGCGGGTTTGGATGCCCATCAGATGAAGAAGGTGGTCTCAATCGTAGACCGTCGTGAGGCAATTCGTACAGCCTGTATGATGGCCGAGAAGGGCGATGTGATCCTCATCGCAGGTAAAGGCCACGAGGACTATCAGGAGATCCAGGGCGTGAAGCACCACTTCGACGACAAAGAGGTGGTACGCGAGATTTTTGGGATCAAGAGTAATTGATGTCTTTGATTATCAAGAATTAGTGTATTAGAGAACCGAATAGTCACGAATTAGAGAATTTAATCGTCAAGCGTTATGTTATATTACATCTTCAGGTTTCTTGATCAATACGACATCCCTGGCTCGCACATGTGGAGCTATATCTCGTTCCGTGCCCTTCTGACGCTGATTCTGGCACTGCTTATCTCTGCATGGTTTGGTGAGCGGTTCATCAAGTGGATGAAACGCAGGAAGATCTTCGAGACAGAGCGCGACCCGAGTATCGACCCCTTCGGCGTAGAGAAGAAAGGCGTGCCCACCATGGGCGGCATCATCATTATCGTGAGCATTCTCGTACCTGTGTTGCTGCTCTGCCGAATCCGAAACATCTATATCATCCTGATGGTCATCACCACTATCTGGCTGGGATTCCTAGGATTCCTCGATGACTATATCAAGATATTCCGTCGCAACAAGGAGGGCCTGAAAGGGAAATGGAAGATCGTGGGGCAGGTGAGCATTGGCTTCATTGTTGGACTGACGCTTTGGCTGAGTCCTGACGTTGTGGTGCGTGAGACAATTAACACGAATCAGCAGAATCAGGAGATGGTGACAAAGCATAAGAAAGAGGCAGTGAAATCGCTGCAGACGACGATACCGTTTGTCAAAAACCACAACCTGAACTACTCGGAGGTGATGGCTTTCTGTGGCGACTATAAGGTGGCTGCGGGCTGGGTGGTCTTCGTGCTGATGACCATTCTCGTGGTGACGGCCGTATCGAACGGTGCAAACCTCAACGACGGCATGGACGGCATGTGTGCGGGCAACTCCGCCATTGTGGGTGTGGCACTGGGCATCCTGGCCTATGTGTCGTCGCACATCGGCTATGCCTCGTATTTTGATATTATGTACATCCCACACTCCGAGGAGTTGGTGGTGTTTCTCTGTGCCTTCATTGGGGCGATGGTAGGATTCCTCTGGTACAACGCCTACCCTGCCCAGGTGTTCATGGGTGACACGGGGTCGCTGACCATTGGCGGTATCATCGGCGTGTGTGCTGTCATCATCCACAAGGAGTTGTTGCTGCCTATTCTCTGTGGTATCTTCTTCGTGGAGAGCCTCAGTGTGATCATCCAGACCCAGTGGTTCAGGATTCAGAAACGGAAGGGCCGTCGTGTGCGTGTGTTCAGAGCCACACCTATCCACGACAACTTCCGCAAGCTCGACTCTCAGCTTGATGCCACGAGCCGTTATATCTTGAAGGGCTGGCCTGCCCGTCCTTTCCATGAGTCGAAGATCACCATCCGCTTCTGGATTACATCAATCATCCTGGCGGCACTGACGATTATTACCCTCAAGATGAGGTGATATGGTTTATAGTTGATTACTGTTTATAGTTTACAGTTTATAGTTGATTACTGTTTAGGGTTAATTGGTTATTGTATAATATGAGTAGAATAGTTATATTAGGAGCAGGTGAGAGCGGAGCAGGCGCTGCCGTTCTGGCCAAGAAAGAGGGATTCGACGTGTTTGTGTCAGACATGTCGAAGATTGCTGATAAGTATAAGAAGATGCTCGACGACCGCAATATCGCTTGGGAGGAGGGACAGCATACAGAGACGAAGATCCTCAATGCCGATGAGGTAATCAAGAGTCCTGGCATCCCCGATACGGCGCCGATGATCGTGAAGATCAAGGAGAAGGGTATCCACATCATCAGTGAGATAGAGTTTGCTGGACGTTACACTGACTCGAAGATGATCTGCATCACAGGCTCTAATGGTAAGACTACCACCACCTCGCTGATCTATCATATCTTCAAAGAGGCTGGCTACGATGCAGGACTCGCAGGAAATATCGGAAACTCCCTGGCCCTGCAAGTGGCAGAGGATCCGCATGCGTACTATATCATCGAACTGAGCTCGTTCCAGCTCGACAACATGTACGACTTCCGTGCCAATATCGCCATCCTGCTGAACATCACCCCTGACCATCTGGACCGCTACGACTTCAAGATGCAGAACTATGTCGATGCGAAGATGCGTATCATCCAGAACCAGACTCCTCAGGATGCTTTCATCTACTGGGCCGACGACCCTATTATCAAGCGTGAGCTGGAGAAATATGACATCAAGGCCATCCAGTACCCCTTCTCGGAACTGAAGGAGAAAGGTACTATCGGCTATATCGAGGAGGGAAAGTATAAGATCGAGAAGCCCACACCGTTTAATATGGAGCAGGAGAGCCTGAGTCTGACAGGACTCCATAATATCTATAACTCCCTCGCAGCAGGTATCGCCTCCGATGTGGCAGGTATCAAGAACGAGGAGATACGCAAGAGTCTGAGCGACTTCCCTGGCGTGGAACATCGTCTGGAGAAGGTGTGCATGGTGCGGGGCGTGCAGTATATCAACGACTCGAAGGCCACCAATGTCGATGCCTGTTGGTATGCACTGGAGGCGATGAAGACGAAGGTGGTGCTCATTATCGGCGGCAAGGACAAGGGCAATGACTACGAGCCCATCAAACCACTGGTGAAGCAGAAGTGCTCGGGTATCGTGTATCTCGGTGCCGACAATCAGAAACTGCACGACAACTTCGACGCGATGGGAATCCCCGTGCGCGATACTCACTCGATGAAAGACTGTGTGGCTGCCTGCTATGAGCTGGCAAGTCCTGGTGAGACGGTACTGCTCAGTCCCTGCTGTGCTTCGTTCGACCTCTTTAAGAATATGGAGGATCGGGGGGAGCAGTTCAAGGAGCTGGTGAGGAATCTCTGAATCGGAACATTATAATATATCGTAAACAAGGTCAATCGTTAATTCGCAAGTCTCTCGATGAATTATAAGATAGGGAATCTGTTCAAGGGTGATAAAGGCATCTGGATGGTGTTGCTCTTCCTGTGTATTATCAGTGTGGTCGAGGTGTTCTCCGCCTCGAGTTCACTGACGTACAAGAGCCAGAATTATCTCACGCCAATCCTCAGCCACTCATGGAAGATTGTGGTGGGTGTGGGTATGGCCATCTTCATCCTTAATATCCCGTGTCGCTTCTTCAAGCTCGTCACCCCAGCCCTGCTGCTCATCTCGTTCCTCATGCTGCTATGGGTGCTGTTCTTTGGCGAGAGAACCAACGATGCAGGGCGCTGGATAAGTCTCTTCGGACTGCAGTTCCAGCCTTCGGAGATAGCGAAGGGGACGATGGTGCTGGTGACAGCTCAGATACTCAGTGCAATGCAACGTGAGGATGGGGCCGACAAGCGGGCTTTCAAGTTTATACTGATTGTCGTCATACCTTTCATCGTTCTCATCGGCTTGGAGAACCTCTCTACGGCGGCACTCATCATGGTGGTTATTTTCTTGATGATGTTCGTGGGTCGTGTGCCCATTGTTCAGTTGGGTAAGCTCATGGTGGGGGCTGTGCTGGTGTTGGCACTGTTCATAGGCTTGATCTATGTGGCAGGTAATATGGAGAGCGGCACTACGACAGAGACTCAGACGGAGGCTATCGCTCAGGGTAAGACAGAGAAGAGTACGAAGAAGAGCAGCTCGCTTCTGCATCGCTTTGCTACGTGGAAGAACCGTATCGACAAGAAACTGAACTCGAAGTACGTGGCGCCTCAAGACTATGACCTCGACAAGGATGCGCAGGTGGCTCATGCGAACATCGCCATCGTCAACAGCAATATCATTGGAAAGGGACCAGGACAGTCTGTCGAGCGCGATTTCCTGCCGCAGGCATTCAGCGACTTTATCTTCGTCATCATCATCGAGGAGTTGGGCATTATTGGTGCAGCCTTCGTCGTGCTGCTGTATATCGTGCTGTTGTTCCGTGCTGCGCGCATTGCCAGCCGTTGTGAGAACAACTTCCCCGCCTTCCTCGTACTCGGACTGGCACTGATGCTGGTGATACAGGCCTCGTTCAATATGTTGGTGGCCGTGGGCATTGCCCCTGTGACGGGACAACCGCTGCCGCTCATCTCCAGAGGTGGTACTTCGACCATCATCAATTGTGCGTATATCGGAGCCATATTAAGTGTGAGCCGTTCTGCGAAAAAAAAGGGAGATAAATTGTCGTTAAACGAAATATAATTTGTAATTTTGCACGCAATAATAAATAAGGTATGAGCAAAGCGTTAAGAGTCATCATCAGTGGAGGCGGTACAGGCGGGCATATTTTCCCTGCCGTGTCTATTGCTAATGCCATTAAGGGCATTTGTCCAGATGCCGCCATTCTCTTCATTGGCGCCCAGGGGCGTATGGAGATGCAGCGAGTGCCAGCAGCAGGTTATGAGATCAAGGGGCTGCCTATTCGTGGCTTCTTCCGTCCGTTGTGGAAGCCAGCAAACATTGGGGTGGCCATCGATTATCTGAAGAGCAAGTGGCTCGCCAAGAAGATTCTGCGCGAATTCAAGCCCGACGTGGCTGTCGGCGTGGGAGGCTATGCCAGCAGTGCGGCCCTCGGTGCTGCCAACAGTCTGGGCATACCTACTCTCATTCAGGAGCAGAACAGCTATGCTGGACTGGCCAATAAGCAGCTGGCCTCGAAGGCCTCGAAGATATGCGTGGCCTATGAAGGCATGGAGCGCTTCTTCCCTGCAGAGAAGATTATACTGACGGGTAATCCCGTACGTCAGAGTCTGCTCGACACGAAACTCTCGCGAGAGGAGGCTGCCCGCAACCTCGGTTTCGACCCTGAGAAGAAGATCATCCTTCTCGTGGGTGGCAGTCTCGGCGCACGTACTATCAACGAGAGTGTGCTACAGCATCTGGCACTGGTGAAGAGCTGCGATGTGCAGTTCTTCTGGCAGACGGGTAAGTACTACAGCGCTGAGATTGCTGAGCGACTTAAGGGCGAGGATATTCCGAACCTGAAGGTGACCGATTTCATCGCTGATATGGGTACAGCCTATCGTGCTGCCGACCTCGTCATCAGCCGTGCGGGAGCCAGCAGCATCTCTGAGTTCTGCCTCATCGGCAAGCCTGTGATCCTTGTGCCCAGTCCTAATGTGGCTGAAGACCATCAGACAAAGAATGCGCTGGCATTGTCGGAAAAGGGCGCCGCCCTGTATGTAAAGGACGCAGAAGCTCCCGATATTCTGCTCGACCTCGCCGTGAAGACCGTTGCAGACAGTGTGCGGCTTGCCTCGCTGGGTGAGAACGTGAAGAAGCTCGCCTTGCCCGACTCGGCGGAGATCATCGCCAGAGAGGTTATTAAATTAGCAAAAAAGTAACAGAACAATGGAACTGAAAGATATCAAAGCAGTCTACTTCGTGGGTGCTGGCGGCATCGGCATGAGCGCCATCGCCCGGTATTTCCTGAAGAAGGGATTGGTCGTGGCGGGCTATGACAAGACCCCCTCCGACCTGACACGCCATCTGGAGAAGGAAGGCATGCTGATCCACTATGAGGAGAATGTCGACGAGATACCCTTTGCCTGCAAACGGCCCGAATCCAGTCTCGTCATTTACACCCCTGCCATCCCTTCGAGTCATAAGGAACTGTGCTATTTCCGCGAAAACGGTTTCGAGATACAGAAACGGGCACAGGTGCTCGGCACCCTGACACAGTCGCATAAAGGGCTCTGTGTGGCTGGCACCCATGGCAAGACCACTACCTCGACGATGTGTGCCCATATCATGCACCAGAGCCATGTCGACTGTAACGCCTTCCTTGGTGGCATCTCGAAGAACTATGGCACCAATTATATCCTTTCCGATTCAGACTATGTCGTCATCGAGGCCGACGAGTTCGACCGTTCCTTCCACTGGCTGCACCCGTGGATGAGTGTCATCACCTCTACCGATCCTGATCACCTTGACATCTATGGCACAAAGGAGGCCTATTTGGAGAGCTTCCGTCACTACTCGGAACTGATACAGCCAGGTGGCGCGCTGATTATCCACCGCGGGCTCGAGATGGAGGAGCACTTGCAGGATGGTGTGCGCCGCTATGACTATGCGCTGAGCGAGGGCGACTTCCATGCAGAGAACATTCGTATTATGAATGGCGGCATCACCTTCGACTTCATATCACCAGTGGAGTGTGTGAAGGATGTGGAGCTCGGACAGCCCATTCCCATCAACATCGAGAACGGCATTGCCGCGATGGCGATGGCACAGCTTAACGGCTGTACGGCAGAGGAATTGCGCTATGGCATGAAGACCTATGGCGGTGTCGACCGTCGCTTCGACTTCAAGATCAAGAGTGACCGTCTGGTGTTCCTCAGCGACTATGCCCACCATCCGAAAGAAATATTCCAGAGTGCGAAGAGCATCCGCGAACTGTATAAGGACAAGCACATCACAGCCATCTTCCAGCCGCATCTCTATACCCGTACTCGTGACTTCTACAAGGACTTCGCCGAGGCGCTGAGTCAGCTCGACAAGGTGGTCCTCACCGAGATTTATCCTGCCCGTGAACTTCCTATTGAAGGGGTGACGTCGCAGCTGATTTACGACAACCTGAAAGAGGGGGTCGAGAAGGAGTTAATCCAGAAGGATCAGGTGCTCGACTACATTAAGACCCATCAGTTCGAGGTGCTCGTCGTACTCGGTGCTGGCGACCTCGACAATCTGGTACCACAGATGACAAAGATTCTCAAACATCGCTCAGCATGAACATCAACTGGAAGAAATCCCTGCTCGTCGTCATCGACATCGTCATCCTCGGCTATCTGGTGTTGGCTGTCACGGCTTTCAACAAGCCCGATACTGCTGCCACCCACTGCACGGAGGTGAAGACTGATGTCGAGACAGGCATTGTGGAGGGATTCCTGACGGCCGACGAGATTAGCAAGATGCTGCGGCAGGAGAAGGTGTTCCCGCTCTCGCAGCCCATGCACGACATCAGCTCGCGGCGGATAGAGGAGACACTCCAGAAGAGTCCGTTCGTGGAGAAGGCTGAGTGCTACAAGACACAGAATGGCCAGGTATGTATACAGGTACAGCAGCGGATACCCGTTGTCAAGGTGATGGCCGACAATGGTGAGAACTACTATATCGACTCCCAGGCCAACGTGATGCCTGAGAACCGCTTTGTCAACGACCTCGTCGTCGCTACGGGTCACATCAGCCGCAAGTATGCCCAGACGTACCTGAGCCGTGTAGCCAACAGCCTCTTGCAGGATAAGTTCTGGCAGAATCAGATAGTACAGATTAATGTGTTGGCCGATGGAACGGTAGAGCTGGTGCCGCGTGTTGGCGACCACATCATCTACATTGGCTCTCCCTCTGGCGTGGAGAGAAAACTGGAGCGGATGCGGAAGTTCTATACCTATGGTCTGAACAAGGCCGGATGGAACAAATACTCTTATATCAGCGTCGAATTCGACAACCAGATTATTTGTAAAAAGGTGAAGAATCGGTTATAGTTCATAGTTTATAATTCATAGTTTATTGGTTATTGTTAATTTATGGTGGCAGCAAAGGAATTTATCGTAGCAATCGAACTCGGATCATCTAAGATGACGGGTATCGCCGGACAGAAGAACCTCGACGGCAGCATCAACGTGCTGGCTGTCGTGAAGGAGCCCTCATCCTCTTTTATCAGAAAAGGTGTGGTCTACAATATCGACAAGACCGCTCAATGCCTCACCAGCATCATCAAGAAGCTGGAAAACCAACTCAAGACAGAAATCACGCAGGTCTACGTCGGCGTGGGCGGACAGTCCATCCGTAGCGTACGGAATATCATTGCACAGGACCTGCCCAGCGAGACGATTGTCACACAAGACATGGTTATCGAACTGATGGATGCTAATCGCAGTATGACCTATCAGGATCAGGAGATTCTCGATGCTGCCGTTCAGGAGTATAAGGTGGGATCACAGCTACAGCTCGACCCCGTGGGTATACAGGCCACACGTCTCGAAGGCAACTTCCTGAACATCCTTGAACGGAAAGCCTTCTACAGAAACCTGAACAAGTGTTTCGAAACGGCTGGCATCCGCGTGGCAGAGATGTATCTTGCCCCGCTGGCACTCGCCGACAGCGTGCTCACCGAAACAGAGAAGCGCTCGGGCTGTGTGCTCGTCGACCTGGGTGCCGATACAACCACCGTCTCCGTCTATTCGAAGAATATCCTGCGCCACCTCGCTGTCATTCCCCTCGGAGGCAATAACATCACCAAGGACATTGCTACCTTGCAGATGGAGGAGAGCGATGCTGAGCGCATGAAGCTGAAGTATGCCTCGGCCTTCACAGACAATAACGATATCGACAACGACCTGAAATACTCTATCGATGCTGAGCGACAGATAGAGAGTCGCAAGTTTATCGAGATTGTTGAGGGCCGTCTCGAAGAGATCATCGAGAACGTATGGTTCCAGGTGCCGTCAGAGTTCTACGACAAGCTTCTGGGTGGCATCATCGTCACAGGTGGCGGCTCGAACATGAAGAACATCGAGCGCGCCTTCACAAACCATACGCATGTGGAAAAGATCCGCCTGGCCAAGTTCGTTACGCAGACCATCATCTCGAATAACGAGGATATCAAGTCGCACAACGGCATGATGAATACCGTGCTCGGACTGCTGGCCAAGGGCGACATCAACTGTGCTGGTGAGGAAGTTGATCCTAATGGCGATCTCTTCAGAACGAAGAAGGAGCCTGTCGGTACTGCTGTCGATGCCCGTCAGCCTCGACAGGCCAGTGAGACTCCTCAGGGTGTCATCCGTACCGAGAACGAGAAGAAGGCTGCCGACGAGGAGAAGCGCCGTCAGCAGGAGGAGGAAGAGCGCGCCCGGCAGGAGGAAGAGATGCGCCAGCAGGAGGAGAAGGAGCGTATCCGTAAGGAGAATAGCTTCTGGAACAAAGCTTGGAAAGGCATCAAGAAGTTTGGTTCTTCGATGATAGAAGAGGAGTGACTATAGTTCACAGTTCATAGTTCAAAGTTAATAGTATATAGTTGAAATGATTGATATGGGAGATAACAATAATATTCAGATTCTGGATTTCGGAGCACCCGAGAAGGAGCACAGCATCATCAAGGTGATTGGTGTCGGTGGCGGTGGTGGCAATGCCGTCAACCACATGTATCGTGAGGGCATCCATGATGTCACGTTCGTACTCTGCAACACAGATAATCAGGCACTCAACGACTCGCCTGTGCCTGTTCACCTGCAGTTGGGTAAGGAAGGCCTTGGTGCAGGCAACAAGCCCGAGAAGGCGCGTCAGGCTGCTGAAGAGAGCATCGACGACATTCGCAACATGCTCTCCGACGGCACCCGCATGGCGTTTATCACCGCTGGTATGGGTGGTGGTACTGGCACTGGTGCGGCCCCAGTCATCGCCCGTGTGTCGAAGGAGCTGGGCATCCTCACCGTGGGTATCGTCACCATCCCCTTCCGTTTTGAGGGCGATCGTAAGATCGACCAGGCCCTCGACGGTGTCGAGGAGATGCAGAAGCATGTCGACGCCCTGCTCGTCATCAACAACGAGCGGCTGCGTGAGATCTATCCCGAGCTCTCTGTGCTCGATGCCTTCGGCAAGGCCGACGACACGCTCTCCGTCGCTGCCAAGTCGATTGCGGAGATTATTACCGTCCACGGACTGATCAACCTCGACTTCAACGATGTGAAGACTGTACTGAAAGACGGTGGCGTGGCCATCATGTCTACTGGCTATGGTGAGGGCGAGGGCCGTGTGAAGAAGGCCATCGACGATGCGCTGAACTCGCCGCTGCTCAACGACAACGACATCTTCAACTCGAAGAAGATCCTGCTCAGCATCTCCTTCGCTGGATCGAAAGACGGCCAGCAGTCGCTGATGATGGAGGAGATGAACGACGTGAACGACTTCATGGCCAAGTTCGGCAACGACTTCGAGATCAAGTGGGGTCTGGCCACCGACCTCGAGTTGGGCAAGAAGGTGAAGGTCACCATCCTCGCTACAGGTTTCGGCATCGAGAGCATCGACGGCATGGGTAGTCACCTGAAGAAGCAGAGCCAGGAAGATATCAACCGCATCGCTGCCGAGCAGGAGAAGGCCGCCGAGCGTCAGGACCGCCGCAACCGCTACTATGGCGGCGAGGGCGCCACGAAGCGCTATAAGCGTCGTCCGAACATCTATCTGTTCCGTCCTGAAGACCTTGACAACGACGATGTGATCTCTGCCGTAGAGCAGACGCCGACCTATAAGCGCACCCGTGAGATCCTCGACAGCATCAACTCCCAGGCAGGTGGCGACTACGCCGATCATGTCGACTCCGCTCCCTTGGAGTCGTCAGAACCTGTGCAGGGCGTTATCAAGTTCTGATACAGAACCAATATAATATGAAGAGCCACCCAGCAATGGGTGGCTCTTCGTATTTTTGCATTTTCTTTCTCCTTTTTGCGTCTTTTTCCTTACTTTTGCGTCATATAAGTTGATTAGGAGAACCTCCCGGTGATCCCTTCTTTACGCCCATAGTAACAAATCGTCATCGCCTTGTTAATAAATCGTAAAACATACCTGCTCAGATGCAGTCTTTCCCATTTCCTTTACACTATAGAAGTAGAAATACTTATCTTTGCAACATAAATACAATAAGGTATGAGAAAGAATTTGCATCTAGGTTTCTTGCTGCTGATGGCGGCCGTTGGCTTTTCCTGCTGTTCAGGTTCGGATGGTATGGATCTCCTGTCCATGACGGATAATGGCGCCGAGGGTGTTGAGGTTCCGGAAATACTGTTGAGCCAGGAGCCTCTGTGGACGGCGAACAGGGATTTCGGCTACCTCGATACCAGTGACTATATGACAACGGACGGCAACACTCTGCTTTGGCATGATAACCTCGGTCGCCTCACGTCGATTGTGTTATACATTCCTGCAACGATGGATGTCAGTGAACTCTACCAAAACCCATCGTCCGTCAGTCAACTAAACGGGAAATACTTTCAGTTAGGCAGCGACAACGAATTGAGACTTTGCGACGAAATAAGGTCAGAGGCAGTCCAGAATGACTTTAACACCTCTGGTATGGCTTCTGGCTGTGAATACTACGAGCAGTACTATAAAGGCTTGAAAGTGTTTGGCGCTGGCTATGTTGTCAATTACTATATGACACCAAAGGGCAAACGGCTGGCCAGTGCTACAGGGCGGCTGCTGACAGATCTATCAGTGGACACTAATCCGCTCATCAGCGAGAAACAGGCCAAGCGCATCTTCGGTGCCCGTTTGGGAGACAAGGTGACTAAAGACTGGGAGGCAGAACTGATGGTCAGGGAGTATTGCATTAAGACTGGTGACAAGGACGAACTCGATGAACGGCTCATTTGGCATGTCAAGGGAACCCTTTATCCGGAAGAAGAGGCCTTTATGATTACCTCGTTATCCTCCACAGCAGTAAAAGGCCCTCTTCGCCATGAAGCCCAAATCGATGCCCACACAGGACAGTTACTCATAGAGGGTCATTCGCTTTCGCTTTCATACTAACATCAGGAGAGCCATCAGACCCTTGAAGTGAGTCCAGAGCAACTATATCGGCAATATAAGCCTAAACTTCTGAAAGTCTGCAGACAGTATGCGGATAAGGATAGTGAGGCAGAAGATCTGCTCCATGATGCATTTGTCATCATCCTTACTTCGCTTGACCAAGTAAAGGACAGTGACATGCTGGAGGCTTGGATGACCTCGATCGTCCGCAGGGTGGGCTATCACTATAGGGAGCACCAGTTGAAGGAGCTGGCGACCCTTCGGCAGATGCCTCGTGAAAACCTTTCTGATGATGAACCAGCGGAGATTCCAGACTATGATCAGATACAATCACTCGTCGCCCAATTGCCTGAGGGCTATCAGCAGGTGTTCAGACTGTCTGTATTTGAGGGACTTACGCATCTGGAGATCAGCCAGTTGCTTGGAATCACTCCACACGCCTCTTCCTCACAACTGTTTCGTGCCAGGCAGATGCTTCGGCTGCTGATCAGGCGGTCGTGGGTGTTAATCCTGCTGCTGATTGCCGTCCCGGCTGCTGTCTGGAAGTTACTGCAGGAAGATAAGCCTGTAGTAGAAGGGGATAATCACCCCCAGCCCCATGAGATGCAGATTCTAGATGCGCAGCAACAGAGGATTCCGAATCTTCAGAGCAGTTCACTTCAACTCGGCGACCCGCTACAGCGAGCGAGCCGAAGCATCCCTCTCCCTGAGCCTGTCTATGCCTCAGCAGATACGGCCCAGGCTCAGCTTGTCGTTCCTTATCAGGCAGAGACCCCTAACCAGCCAGACTCTATACCTTATCATCATATAGAGGCCGTTCCATACGAGCCGTATGACATGCCAGATATCAAGTCGGCTTCATCGCCTTCCTGGAACATCAGCCTGGCCTATAACGGGCTGATGGGGCAGAACGACGATTATCTGGCGGGAACGACCATCAGCAGGGGTAGTTTCAATGCGGTTTCCAACACCCCGATTCCCGCAGAGCAGGCGTTTGACAACTGGGCAGGCTATAACGACTACTTGAGTAATA
>CAMNPN010000073.1 GCA_946548085.1 uncultured Prevotella sp.
AAGCGCCGATATACTGATTCTCCACCCTGTCTACATGCTGGGCGCCGCGGGCGACGTAGACGATGCTGAGATGGCTGCCGTTAGGGGTTGCGCCGCCTGGCTCGAGCAGCCGGTCCAGCAGGCGGGCGATTCTGTCGAGGAGTTCTTCCTCGCTGGTGTTCGCTTTCATGTCGTTTTTCTCGTTTAGAAACAATCATAAGGATTTTCAAGAAAACGGAGAACGTGGGCATGTTACTTTGGCTACATCCGTCTATCGGGTTTAGCAGTATGGTACCCACTCACGAATGCAATGCCAAAAGCCCACGTTTCCGCTATGGAATCGTGAGCCGACATGACATTCTTTCCTGTGAGTTTTACCATCTTGAACTGCTAATTCGATAGACTGGCAAGAAAGCTGTCGTTCACTCTGGTGGGCAAAGTTACTATTATTCTCTGAAATGCCCAAATATTTTGCTATTTATTTAAGGACTCATAACATCTTTGCTCTGTAAAGTTAGAATTAATAATCTGGTCTCTTTGTTCTATTTCTTCATTTCCTTCCTAACCTTGCCGTCACTCATGCGGATGATATTGACGCCTTTGATGGAGGACCTCAGGCGTTGCCCCATAAGCGAGTAGAAACTCGTGGGCTGTTCATTGGTTTTCATAGCCCTGACAGAGGATTCCCCATTAATATTCCAGTTGAGCCATTGCCGACGGTCGGCAAACCAATACAGAGCCTCATCTGTCAAGTCCTGGAGCGACTTCGCATTCGAGCCCCACCGCTCAGAATCATAAATGATAGAGCGATTGAAGGCCTCTCCTGTTCTCGAATTAGCGAACTGGTTTAGGAAAGCAGACAGCTCCGTGATTAGGTTATCTCTCACAGCATCCCATTTCTTCTTGTAGGCACGTTTAAACGTCCTGTCGCCGCTGTCCCATAGCTCGCCGAAGTAAAAAATGTAGTGGCTTTGCGACCATGCTTCTGGTGTAGCCATGATGGCATCAAAGTCCCACAGGTTTGCCATCTTCACCTTTGATCTTGGTGAATCGTCATACTTAGTCATGAACAGGTTGGATCCATGTCCGTCACCATTACCAAGAATGTCCTGAGCGAGGAGCCACGAAACGAAGGAGTCCAGATCAAGATAACTTATATAACGGGCGTTAACGAGGGTCGCCTCCAACTTACTGAGAAAACCCTGAAGATAGGAGATATGTTTGGAGGTGACATCGTCTTCAGACGGGTACTTGAAAGTGAACTTGGCACTTTTGGCATCTGGAGCTGACGTGTAGGGAGTGTCGAAATAGACATCCTCATTCCACCAGTACGGGTCGTACTCAAAGATATAGCCTGTCTCGCTAATGTCGAGACGACAGCGGCTGTTTCGCTTCACAGACTCGGTGAGAAGGTAGACACCGCGATAGTCACCGTTCATCATGACGTTGACTATTTTGTATGCGGGAGTCCACTGCATACCGATTATCTCGTTAACTTTCAAGCCGATGACTGTATTCAAGGAAATCGGTTCGTCTTTGACAAGCAGCCATTCCTTGTCACCGTATCTGTCTTCGTCGCCTCTTGTCAACAAGTCCGTTCCCACCTGAAGTTTGATCTTGAAAGGCTTCTTCCATGACCAAGCACTTGAATTGCCCCTGACTCTGATGGTCATACCACTGACCCCCTTTATATAATCACCGCTATCATACAATGTATCTCTGCCGTCAAAAATGCGCAACCTCCCCTTCACTTTGTTCATGTTGGTGATGCCCTGGCCCATGCAGCCTTCCGGAGACTCTACAGTATCGCACCAAGGTTCCTCTCCGTTAATGGTGGAAATCTCAACAAGGGGTAGCCCGAGGCTGAGGATGGTATTAAAATCCATCTTACTCCCGGCCTCGACGGCTGACAGTAGCAGTAAGAGAATGAAAAGCACTTGCATAATAACTACTGTAATGCTTCTGCCTGAAGATGGAGGTTACTTGAAGTCTGTGATGTTATGCCATATGGCTGATAGGTCCTAAAATTGAGGTCGTTTCCATTATATTGATTCACAAATGTGTTATCTGAAACAGTAATGTCAAATAATGTGTTCCTAAGAGAGTACAGTTCTCCGACACAGTTGACTATATAATTTGTGATGTTGTCCATTGCATGGAAATTGTTATATTGTATGTATGCCATCATGATCTCAGCATTTTTGAATACACCACGAATCTCTATCAGATTCTTCTCATGGCCTGTAGATGGAGCAGTAAACCTGATAGTGTTATTTTTTATTTGGGGGTACTTGCACTGGTCTATGCGAATACATTTTAGGTTTTCCGTTGATGCTATATAGAAGTTGTTGTTGTAAATTGTAACGTCCTTCACATGGCAATCGACAAAGTCAGAATATGAAGTGTTGTCACCAGCATGTAGGTAACCTAACATAATTGACGCAAACCCATGGTCTATAGACATCGCTGACACATGAAATGTGTTATTCGAGATTGTTATGTTCTCACAACAGCCATATTTTTCATCGAAATTGATAGCTTCTGGTTCAAAACTATGTGGAAAAGCATAAACTAAGATACAGATATTATAACAATTTGTGAAAGTGTTTCCACTAATGGTCAAATTAGTTGACTTTCTGGAAACATCAACAGCAGCGCTAAGGCTTAAATCTGATGACTGATATATCCTATGATTAATTATATTATTATACTGGATTATATTCCTGTCGCCATAACCGTGATATATAGAATGCCTACCGCATGCCACAATAGTATTGTTTGATATCGTACAATGGTTCGCATGTGCCATGTGAATTCCGTAGCCCTGCCCTGAAGACGTGCCTGAATTGTTTACAATATAATTGTCAGATACCGTGCAATAATTGACTGTGTAAGAGGCGTTTTCACAGTTTAAGGAGATACCGACATTAAAACCGTAAAGGGTATTGTGGTTAATGTCAACACCTGTAACATTTACAGCAGTTGAAGGCATGTCCTCAAAACAAATATTAGGGACACTTGCAGTCGCATTAAAGTTTTTAATAGTTACGTTCGACTGACCACAAATCTGGAAAAACGTCACATTGCATGTGAAAATATTATTCATGCCGTCAAAGGTGGTATTGAGAGTCGTATTGGTGTTGTTTAAAATAAACACATGGTTTAAAACATCATTATTCAAGTCACAGTTGATGGTTTTGCCAGAATAGTCTGATAGTCTTAGATTGTCAATCCCACTGATTTGCTTTGTTCGAATGACAGTGTTCTGTATAGTACCCGCTATTTTAGCATTAATGCTGCCATCAACCATGTCCAAAAGAAGGTTGTTGCCTAATTGAAGCGTTCCATTGTTAATGGAACCACCATTAAATTTCAATGTTTTATTCGCAGGCATTACAAACGTACCACCTAATATGGTATAATCCTCTACAATATTATACACTCCTGTTGGCGACTCGTGGCTTGACAAAGCTGTTAAAGTTAGAGTTGTCATAGTTGCTTGTTGTCAATTTGTAAATACAATTTTATACAATGAATTAAGTAGCACCAATAAAGTGCTGCTTATAATAAGGCCGTAGATTAGTCAGCCTCGACGGTGATCTCGTACTGGGCAATCACGCCGTCGGCGGTCGATAGCGTCAGGATGTACGTTCCCTCGTCATATCCGGCCAGCGTGTCGGTATAGCTCTGCCCGGCTGTCAGCGACACCGTCGTGTTGATGTACGTCGCGCCACCGCCTGTCAGGGTGATGGTCAGACCCGTGAGGTCGTAGTTCGGCGTCACATACAGGTCGCCCGATTCGGAGTCTATATCTACTCCAATTTGATAAAGAGCGGGAACCCTCGGCTTTGGGTTTGGGTTATCTCCTGCATGTCTCACCCTGTAGATTTTGGCATCCATGTAAGCCGGACACATCAGTAAGCCCACTAATAGGGCAATCATCAATCTTTTCATACAATCTGTCTTTTAAAGTTTTGCGACCGCAAAGTTAATTCGATTACGCATTAACCCATTGCCTTTCGGTGAATTTAACGTAGGTTGGCGTTGCATAATACAGAAAGCGCTAACTAAACCATTATCATATAGTTATGCAAAATAGCGTGCCTGATGGATGCCGTGAACTGCAACGCTTTTTCTCAAGAGTCAATGTTGATAAGTGTTGCAATCAGCCTTTTATTGATGAAAAAAGTATAAAGGTATGATGCCGTTTGAAATCATTTTATTATCTTTGCAAGCGGAAAATAGACCAATAATATGCACAAAACTACGTTCCTTTTCATCATCATAGTGTGCTTGCCATCATTGACAGGCTGTGACTTTCGTCCGGTGAAGGACAGGCTGGCGGCTGTCGACTCGCTGGTTGTCAGTGAGAAGTATGACTCGGCATACAAAATGGTTTCGGAGATCGACAAGCGAGATATATCTGAAGAAGAGGATATGGCTCATTATTGGCTTTTGAATTATCAGACCAGTTATCTCACGGGTAGATCTCTGCCATCCGACAGCTTATTAGACTCTTCTATACAATACTATACGGCGCATCACGATGCAAGCAGACTGGCAGACTGCTACTATTATAAAGCCTATCGGTTGCTTGAGAGAAAAGATTTCGATCAGAGCGTATTACTGTTTAAGAAGGCCGAGGATCAAGCTACAAACTCTGATAATGCATATCAGAAGTTTAAGATAGCAGAGGCTCTGTCAATCATTAACAGTTTCACGGGAAATTACGCATTGTCACTTGATTATGGCCAAAAAGCCTTGGCGCATGCAGAGAATGCGGATAGGAGAGACTGGATGGCGTATTCTTATCATAGGATAGGCTGTGCCTATCATAATTTAGGTCAGGCGGACAGCGCATTGCTTTATTTTGACAAGACTGCACCTTATATTAAATATATAAGGGAGGAAGATCGTCCCTATTTCCTCAACAACCTTAGTCTGGTGTATATAGATGAGCATCCCCAGAAAGCAAAAGAGCTCCTGACAGAATCCCTCTCACTTAAGGAACTTGTCGGAGCCTTGGAGCAACTTGCTGAGATCTACTATGACGAAGGGAATCAAGACGAAGCATACAGACTATGGACGAAGGCACTGACCATCAATAGTTTTACCCCAAAGGATAACATCCTCCACAATCTGTTGGAACACGATATAGAACATGGCAGGACGGACAGGGTATGTGAGCGGGTGAATGAGATCATGGCCATCAAGGACAGTGTCATCAACCGGCTGAAGAACGATACGATCAAAGACCTACAGACTCGCTTCGACCACGAGGTCGCCATGAATGCCGCCAACCAGAAGTTGATTCGCTGGCAGCAGTATCTCGGCGTATCGACAGTATTATTCCTCATCATGGCAGTTGTCTGGATAAGAAAGCGCAGTAAGGATGCAGAAACGATCCGTCAAAGGGAACTGCATATCCATCAACTGATGTTGCAACTGGAAGAGAAGCGGGTCCAGATGCTAACTGCTGAGAATTTGATAGCACAACTGGAAAAGCAGAAAGAAGATGACTGTCAGAAAGTAAACGAACTGTCGGAAGAGATAGAATCTCTGAAGACTCAAAAGAAGAACGCTCAGAAGGATTCCCAGGAGCTGAGCCGTAAGATAGAGGCATGGGCCGGTACGGAAGCATGGAAGGTAAGGGAAGGGGTCCTCCTGATGGAGGAAGTAAAGGAGAATGGATGTATTCGCCACTGGTCCAATGAGAAACACGAGGCCCTTGTCGCCTACTACTGTGCCTTGCATCCTGAGGTCGCAGAGATGATCAGGCATAAGAGCCGGCCCTTGTCGCTGAAGGAGACATTGTATCTCATCCTGACAGACATGGGAAAAAGCAGGGATGACATCAGCGCTATCCTTGGCGTTGACAAAAACACACTGCGGTCATACAAACTTAGGATAAACAAAAAAGACTGACAGGCGGAACGACATCAAGTATTCCGTTCCAGCCATCGTTGCAATTTTAAACTGCCCGCATCTGTCTTATTTACAGATGCTTACATGTGATTATAATCCTCTGTTGCCCCATTTGTTGCAACGCACAAAATGAATAACGTATCATAAAAAACACTATCTTTGCAGCAGAAATCTAAAAAGACTGTAGATATATGCGAAGGATGTTATTCATATTATCAATGATCTTTCCGATGACGTCTTTATTGGCTCAGACGATTAGTAGCAGGGCGCAAAGGTGCCAGACCCCTTTGCGCCCAGAATGGCAGCCATATGGAAATGGGAATTTTGTTCCTGGATGGAATTCTATAGATGATCCTTATGATTTTGGTGGTGTAACATACACTTTATTACATATGAACTGGGGATGGGGCGGTAAATGCAATGGTTGGTTTGGGAGTTGCACGACCCCAGGATATGGTTATCGTTATGATAACAATTATTTTGATAACAGTAGTGATAGTGATTTTGAACATTCTAGAAAAGATTTTTATATCAGAAGGAGATATAATTGAAGTATTCATTCTAATTCGACTATCATGAAAAAGTTATTCATTCTATTCGTGCTTTCTATAGTGGAAATTAGCTGCATAGCACAAACCAGGAAGTGGGAGCATAGCTTGGTAGCAGGCATCGGTGTGGCTTTCGATAAGGAAACTGCTAAGAGCAGTGTCAATGACACGAGATCTGCGCTTGCGATAAAGGCTGGCTATGGACTGAGCTACTATCTCAATCAACATGTGGCGATGCATACGAGACTGACATACCGCCATGTAGGTACTTATGGGTTGATGGTAGGGTACTTGGACGTGCCTGTGGGATTACGCTATTATCTCGATGCAGATAGCAGTCCCTGGAGCTTCGGTATTGGTCCTGTATTGTCTTATTGCATCCGTAATGATAAGTACGATCTGGACAATACGTCTTATGACGCTCTGGTGGGAAAAGATATATTCAAGACCTTCGGATTGGGCCTTCAACCTAGCATCACTTACAGGGGCGGCCGCCATTTGGAACTCTCACTCGAAGGCTATATCGGGCTGAACAATGTGAAAAAGGACTATGAGCAGACGACTCGACGCGAATACTTTCACAGCTTCATGGCCACAATTGGCTATGTGTTCTAATCGCAGAGTGCTCACAAAGTGTCTGACACTTTGTGAGCACGAAAATAACAGTTAAGTAATTCTCATGATGCTCAATAGGATATGTTAATTATTCTTTATTAGTTGCTCGATTCAAAGAATTTGTTTAGATTTGCAAAATAAAATGTAAACATTTAATAGTATTAGTTATGAAGAAGAGTATTTATTTTGTGATGAGCCTATTTGTCATCCTGTCTGCTGGCATATTAGGATGCAGCAGCGACGATACAGAAGGAATGAGCGAAAATAGTGGCAACATCCTCAGAGGGGATGGCTCGGAATTGGCCGTGGACAGCATACATTTCTTCCAGGAAATCAATGTGCCATATATTCCTGTCGCCTACGACAAATTGCCAGACTGGTTGCAACAAGTCATAGAAAGCAATGATGGGCACAGATGGGTGAACATTACTGTCATCCGCGGTAAATGGAATGGCCAGTATATTTACAACGTGCACAGTGACTTTATGTCTAACCTAATAGGCCAGTTCTACGACCAGAATGGTAAAGTAATCGAGTTTAATGATGGCGAAAACTTTGAGTCCTTGATATATGAAACTTTAGACTGGACATGTATTGTAAACTATAAATACTACTAACGAGACACGGCGATGCCGGGACTTTTTTCCCGGGCGGCTCTCAATGGCCTAACTGCCTGACGGGGAAGGTAAAATAAGTGTCGGGGAAGGGCTCGTCTTTCAGCGTGAAGTGCCACCACTCGCTGTCGAGGGGCTTGAAGCCATGGGCGAGCATTGCCCTGCGCAGGATCATGCGGTTCTTGAACTGCTGCTCGGTGATGCTGCGCTTCGGCTGGGAAGGGCTCTTCGAGTTGTCGCCCGTATATTCGCCTGTGTCGGGATTGCCGCAGAAGTCGGGGTGGCTCTCGGGGCCGAACCAGTCGAAGGTGCCGCCCATGTCGAGCTCCTTCTCCGTCTGCATATCAAAGAGGGTCAAGTCAACCGTAGAACCGCGTGTATGACCGCTCTTCTCCATAATATAATCCTGCGCAAAGAGCACGCTCTTGTCGAGGTCGGGATAGAAGAAGGCTTTCATCTTCGTGTCGCCGACATCCTTTGACCAGCGCACGAAGTGGTCCACGCCCTTCTGCGGACGGTAGGCGTCATAGATCTTCAGGCGATAGCCTTGTGACATCACGTCGTCGCTCACTTCTTTCAGTGCCTTGGCAGCCTGGCGGGTCAGCAGCGCCGTAGGCTCCTCGTAGCCGTCAATGCGCGTCCCCACAAAGTTGTAAGTGCCATAGTAGCGTATCTCGAGGATGGCGTCGGGCACAGCGTCGGTCAGCGTTACGAACTGGCTGCTGTCGTCGGTAGGAGCGACGACAACAGGGTTATCGTCCTTGCTACTACAACAGGTGATCACACACGCGCCGCAGATAACACAAAGGATGGCGGCGAGCATCCATAGCTTCATCTTTCTCATTTGCTGTCTGGAACTTTTGTTGTTACTGATATTTTGGTGCAAAGTTGCGAAAAGTCAGTTGTATGAATGGCGTGTCGGGCGGGTTACTTCAGCTTCATCAGCAGAATGCCGACAACGATCCAGATAATCTCGCGGACACGGCAGATGATGCTGACGAAGATGCCGAGGGCGGCGGAGAGGCCGAGGGCGGCGATGGAGAGCACGAAACCGCCCTCCTGGACGCCGAGCTGCATGGGCAGGAAGCCGATGAGGTTGGCAAACAGCGTTGTGAACGACACGATCAGGATGGAGTGGAGATAGGTGAGCGTGAGGCCAGTGAAGCCGCCGCCACAGTCGATGCCGAACAGCAGGAGCATGAAGAACACCTCGCTGGACTGGATCACTCGCGACAGGTACTCGTAAAGCAGCGAACGGTAGAAGGCGCGCTTGTCTTCGGCATAGAGGGAGGCTATCTGCTGGTCGATGTTGCGGAAGGTCTCGCCACGTTTCTCGAGTTGACGGCCACTCCAGCCCTTCAGTCCGGGGATGCGCCCTAGAAGGTGAAGCGTGCTGACCACCAGTCCCTTGCGGTAGCCTCTGGAGAAGATCCAGAAGAAGATGAGGCAGAAGACGATGATGATGCCCAGTACGGTGGCGATGGCGGTGTTGATGGGCAGGTCGCCAACGGCCGCGAGGGCGAGGTAGATAAAGATGGAGGAGAACCAGAACCAGAAATGGGCGAAGAAGTGCATCATCGCATAGAGGATGACGCTGGAGGCCGCCTGCTGGTTGCCGACGTCCTTGGAGAGCTCGAGGATGCGGTAGGGCTCGCCGCCGAGACCGCCCACGGGGGTGGCGTAGTTGAGGGCGTAGCCGGTGATGGTGAGGCGGTAGATGCGCAGGAAGGAGGGGACGGTGGCAGGAAGGGCTGGCGCCTCAGGGGCCTGGGGGACCGGTGACGCGTCAGCACGCGACTGGGCATACCGGCGAACCTCTGAGACGATGATCTCGCGCCAGGATAGGGCGTTGATGCCGTAGATGATGATCCACACGCCGATGATGGGGATGAGCCAGTAGCCGGCATGGCAGATATGTTCCCAGAGTTCGACGAAGCTGACGTCGAAGGTGAAGAGCATCACGACCACGGCGGCGAGGCCGAGGAAGAAGAAGATGTTGTTGAGGCGTTGCTTGGACATATTTTTATTGTTTACGGTTTACAGTTTACAGTTTACAGATGATTAGCTGGCAAAGCCAAGAGTGCAGATGGTTGCTGGTAAAGCCAAGAATGCAGATGATTGCTGGCAAAGCCATTAAGGGGTTGCAGATTTTCCCGTATGTTATTCGATCCTCCAATGTAATCATCTGTAAACTGTAAACCGTAAACTGTAAACTATATCTGATTGGCGAGTTGTCGGCAGAAGCCTTCGTGGCGGTGGTTGACGTACCACGTGAGGAAGCCCATGACGAAGATCTCGAAGGGGAAGTAGAGCACGGGAAGGTCGATGAGGCAGAAGAGGAAGAGCCAGAAGGAACGGAAGTTGAACGTGAGCAGTCCGTTCCAGAAGATGACGGGCAGCGACTGCTGGCGGAACGACGCCCTGAAGTCCTCGGGGATGTCGTGGGCAGCGACGACGGTGCCGTCGCCATATTTCTCACGCAGGCGCTTCATGAGCTGCTGGAACTGGGGCGTGGCCTTCTCCTGGGCCTTGGTGTAGCCGACGTAGTCGTTCTGGAACCAGCGCTGTATCCACGGCGTGTCGGGCGTCATCTGGTCGAGAATCTCCTGCTGGCGGCGCGAGGTGTCGAGCTCGCTGCCCTTCTCGCCCTTGAGGAAGAAGAGGTGGACATTGATGTAGTAGTCGGCCAGGCGCTGCTGACCTGCGATGCCTGCGATGCCCGACCATAGGGCGAAGGCGAAGGCGATGGCGGCAGCGATGAGGGCGTTCTGAGGCGTGTCGGCGATGCCGAGCCAGGAGAACTCGAGGTCGTGGTGCTGATAGAAGCGCCACACCATGGCGATGTAGATGGGCACGAACCAGGTGAAGCCTGCCGCCCCGTCGAGGATACGCCCCAGGGGGCTCTTCTTGCCCGTCATGCGGGCAAGCTGACCGTCGGTGCAGTCGAAGATGTCGGCCACCATCAGCAGGGCGATGGCCACGAGGTTGAGCAGCAGTCCGCTGATGCCACAGTAATAATAGCTGGCGCAGCCAAAGAAGACGGCACTGCCCGCGCCGATGAACATCGAGGCGATGGTGACGGTGTTGGGGTGGATGCCGAGCTTGGCGAAGAAGACGGCCAGATAGTAGCAGGCGGGACGGATGACGTGGAGATCGAGCCAGTCTTCGGTCTCGGCAGACTTCAGGGTCGCTTTATATTTCTCGTCCATATTTTTTTTTGTTTACAGTTTACAGTTTACGGTTTACAGTTGATTACACTGAAGGTGGAAGTGAGTGGCTTGCCAACTTATCATCTGTAAACTGTAAACCGTAAACTGTAAACTAATTATTTCTCACTCCAGACTTTCTTGATGGTGTCGACGACAACCTGCGTCTGTTCCTTGCGGCCGAGGGTGATGCGCAGGCACGACTCCAGGCCCTTGTCGGCCATGAACTTGATCTTGTAGTCCTGCAGCTTCAGCGCCTCCATCAGGGCCTCCTTGATCTCAATGGGGTACTTGATGAGGATGAAGTTGGCCACAGACTTATATACCTTGAATCCGGGCAGCGGTCCGAGTTCCTTCTTATAGAGCTGACGGCCCCACTCCATATCGTCGGCGACGTGGCGGTAGTGCTCGTCGCTGTCGAGGGCGGCCAGGGCGACGGCCTCAGAGAAGCGGTTGAAGCCCAGGTACTTGTTGGAGTAGCTGAGGAACTGCTCGTGGCCCTCGCCGATGAAGCCGAAGCCGCAGCGCAGGCCTGGCAGGCCGTAGAACTTGGAGAGGGTGCGCGAGATGATGAGGTTGCGGTACTTGTTCACCAGGGGCGCGATATAGTCGGTGTCGCTGGTGATGAAGCTGGCATAAGCCTCGTCGACGAGTACCATCGTGTCAGACGGGATGTTCTCCATGATGCGCCCTATCTCCTCACTGGTGAGGCTGTTGCCCGTGGGGTTGTTGGGCGAGGCGAGCAGGAGCATGCGGGGATGGATGCGGTTGGTGTATTCTATCACCTCGTCGATATGGTAGGCGAAGGTGTCGTCGAGCTCGTGGAGGGGGTACATCTCGAAGGTGCCGCCGCACTCGCTGGCCACACGGTTGTAGTACCACCACGAGAACTCGGGGATGAGGATGGTCTTATTGTCGCCCTCCATCAGGAAGTAGTGGATGGCGTTCTTGAGGATCTCCTCGCCGCCGTATGCCAGCAGCACGCGCTCCTCGGGCACACCGTAGATCTCGCTGAGACGGACGGAGATGACACTCTTCTTGCCCTGGTCGTAGATGCGGGTATAGAAGCAGAGGTCCTTGGGATCAAAGTTCTTCACGGCGTCAATCACTTTCTGACTGGGCTCAAAATTAAATTCGTTTCTATCTAAGTAATTCATATTCCTTTAATTCTAAAACGGGTGCAAAGTTATGAATATTATTTGAAAATCTATCCAAAAAAGCGGATTATTTGTAGATTATTCACGATTCCTTTAGAACGTGAGACGGAAGATGTATCTCACACCCCACTTATGGCTGGTGGGGAGGTCGAGATAGTTCAGGCGCCGCACGAGGTCGATGTGGATGAGCTTGAAGATGTTGTGTACTCCGACGACGAGCTCGAAGTAGGGCTGGTTGCGGTCCATGACGTTACAGCCCTCGGGGAAGTACATCAGACGGTCGCTGCCGGCGTTCTGTGGCAGCGACGGGTTGTTCTTGTCGCTGAGGGTGCCCCAGAGGGTGTTGATGGCGATATACTCGCGCCATTTCAGTTTCTTCAGCAGCGGGATGCGGTTGAAGAGCTTGCCGTTCATGTCCCACGACAGCATCATCGAGGCATAGCGGTCGTTGAGGAACTCCATGTTGTTGATGAGGTTGTACATCTCCTCCTCGATGACGTACGACTGGTTGGCGGGTGGCTGCAGCAGGAGCATGTAAGGCACCTGGTTCCACTGGATGCCGCCCTTGAGGAAGAGGTCTACCTTTCCCCAGCTGTTGAGCCAGAAGCGCTTGTAGATCTTCGCCTCGGTGACGTTGGAGGTGTACTGTCCGCCGAGGAATCCCTTGATGCCGAAGGTGTGGCTGAGGGTGAAGATGGGCACATCGCGGTTGATGGTGATGCGGCGCCGCTTGTTGTTGATATAGGTCTCGTCGGGGGCGTAGCGAAGCTCTGCAAACAGCTCGGTGGTGCGCAGGAACTCGCGGTGGTGCATCTTGATGTCTGTGTTCTCAAGCTTCGGCATGTTGAGGGTGCGGAACGACATGGCACCGCAGGCCTCCATCTCCTCGGCCTTCAGCGAGAGGGTGGTCTTCAGACCGCCGTAGAACTCGTATTCCAAGCCGAGCGACTGACGGTTGCAGAGCATCATCTTGTCGATCTTCGCCCATTTGAAGGCCACGAGGAAGTTATCCTTATCGGTGGGCAGGAAGCGGTCGCTGGGCGTCTGCACATCGTAGCTGCTCTCCAGATGGATGGTGCGCTTGGGATACTCCCATGGCGAGTAGACCTTGTCGATGAAAGAGTAGTCGAGGCTGGCCTTGTAGTAGTTCTTCTTGCTGCCCCAGCCGTGGGCGTAGTATCCGCCCAGGAACCAGCGCTTGTTCAGATGGGCTGTGGTCGTTGCACTGATACGGCTTCGCCACCCGTCGAAGTTGTTGCGGGTGAGGACGGTGTTCACGGGTGTGAGGTCAATGGGGTTGGGGTTGCCGATCTCGATGGAGTTCTCGATGAGGGCATCGAGGCCTATCATGAAATACTTGAAGCCCTTGATGTTCTTGATGTTCTTCACGAACGACCCCATGTTGTCCTCGCTCTTGGTGAGCTCCACCTGTCGGTATTCGTTCCAGAACGACTTGCCGCGCATGCCCGCATCGGGCTCCTTGATCTCCGTGCGCTTGCCGCGGAACAGCTTGTTGGGCATCTCATCGAAGGAGTAGCCGCTATACCGGTTGTTCTTGATGACGATAGCCTCCTGGATGAACTTGGCAAAGTGGAGTTCGGTGATCATATCGTCTTCGGTCAGCACCCAGTCGCCGTTGTCGAGGCGCTCGAACTCCTGGTTGATGCGCAGGTTCTTCACCCAGTTGACTGATGTCTGCTTGGGCAGGGTGAGCTCGCAGCGGCGCACATGGTAGGTGGAGTCCTTGAGGATGTAGATGTCGCCACGGAAACCGAAGTCCATCTGGTTGTTTGGCAGGAAATGGAGGTGTATGCACGAGTCGCGCTCGATCTTCACCGTGTCTTCGATATAGAAGCGGTAGAAGGCGATGGCGTCCTTGCCGATAGGCGAGGTGAAGGGGTACTGCACGAGGCGGATCTGGTCGTCGTAGAGGTTCACGTCGGTGAACACCTCCTTCAGTACGACGTTCAGGATGTCGCCTGTCTGGAAGAGGTCGTTGATACCCGATGACTGCTGACCCTTGATGATCTTCTTCTTTGACTTGGGGTTCTTACGGTAGATATGCTCCTCGACGGTCTCGTCGACGCTGATGGGGAGGATGAGCTTGTTGGTGTACTGGCACTCCTCTACCTGGTCGAGCAGCCACGGGGTGCTGGAGAAAGGCTTCTGCTGCAGGCGCTGCGGCGTGAGGTCGTTGGCGGCGAGCGTCAGCTTCTCGTATTTGTCGTAGCGGTAGTAGTCGTGGTTCGTCAGGTCGCTGAGCTTCTTGGCGGCGATCACTTTCTTCATCAGCTCCACGGCAGGGTTGTTCTTACGGCTGTACTTGCCACGGTCGGCCTGGATGGTGACCTCCTTGAGCACGGCATTGTCGGGCTTGAGCTTGATGTTCAGCTGTGACTTCGTACTGCCGGTGATGTCGACCACCTGCGACTTATAGCCAACGGAGCTGAAGGTGATGCTCCAGCCCTGGTGGCGGGCAATGCTGTACTCACCCTCCAGATCGGAGATGACGGCGACGTTGTGGCCCTTATAGACGGCACTGGCGTAGGGGATGGGCTCGCCTGTGTCGGCATCGATGATCTGACCCTTCAGATACTGCTGTGCGGTGGCAGTGATCAGCGACAGCTGAAGGGTGAAAAGTATCAGCAGAAGTTTTCTTGTCATGTTCTGTACTTCTTTGTTGAGATAGGGCTTTAATTAAATTTGTGATTTGTGAAGGTGTATTCGGTGTATCCGCCACGCTCGTTCATGCGGAGCGACTTCAGCTCGGAGGTGTTCTTGTCGAGGGTGAGCACGAACGAGGAGAAGAGCATACGGCGCTGGGCCTTCTTCGACGTGGCCTGGGGCGTGATGGTGAGCACGATGTTGCTGCCCTGCTTCGTCACGGCGAGGTCGCCGAGTTTCGACAGGTCGCCATCGCCACCCTTGAGGATATACTCGAAGACGGCCTGGAAGGTGGCGAACTGCGTGTTCTTCTGACTGCTCGTCTTATGGCTCTTGCCTTTGACGACCATGGTGAACTCGCTGCCGTGCATGAGTAGCTGGTCTTTGCCGCCGTCGATGACGATACCCACGTCGGCAGGCTTCTTCATCGTCAGCGTACCTTTGGTGACGACATCCTTGGCCAGGGCGTCCTTATGTGTGGTCTTCTTGGCGACAGCCGTCACCGTGGAGGCTTTCTTATAGCGTGCGACGGCTTTCTGCAAGTCGGCATTCTGTGCTACGCAGACAGTGATATGACACATCACTAACAATAATCCTATCAGCAGTTTTTTCATTTTTCTCTTTATTTTTTTATTATCAATTGTTATTTATCAGTTCTTTCCCCAGGATGGCGGCGCAGGTGTGTAGTGCGGTCATCGCCACCCCCTCCAGACCATGCAGGATGACATTCTGTCCCGTGAGCAGCAGGTTGGGCAGCGGCGTGCGGGGCGAGAGCATCGTCATCATCAGGTTGCGGTAGTCCTTTCGCACGCCATAGGCCGAGCCGCAGGGCGTGAGCGTATAGTCGCGGTAGGTAAGGGGCGTACTCGTATAGTGACTCTCGACAGTGTCTCCAAGCCGTGGGATGACAGTCTCGGCGAGGTCCAGACAGCGCTTATAGGTGTCTTCCTTCCATGACATGTAGCTGTGACTACGGCGGAAGAGCCGCGAGTCTTCCCACTGCTGGCACTGCGACCAGGGTATGGGTGTCATGAGGTCTACCTGGCGGGTGCAGGCACTGTCGCCGTCAGGCACGCGGCAGGAGATCATCACCCCGCCGATGTCGCCGTTCTGGTCGCGCTCGTCATAGAAGGTCCATACGTTTGGACGGCTATAGACGAACTTGTTATGATTGAAGTAGGGCAGTGCGCCCTCCTTGATGGTCAGCGAGGCGGTGAACATGCCGAAGGTGTTCACCAGCGAGTCCATACGGCGGCGGAACAGGTGCTTGAGCATCTTGCTCTGTCTGATCCACGAGAAGGTCTGCGTGGGGTGGACGTCGCTGATGAAGAGGCTGCCCTCGTAGGTCTCGCCATTGCGACAGCGTGCGGCCACGATACGGCCGTCGTGCTCGATGAGCTCTTCTACCTCAGCCCTGCACACGATGGTGCCTCCATGACTGGTGATATCGTCGGTGAGTGAGCGTACGATCATGTTGCCGTCGCCTTTCAGTCGCCAGCTGCTCTGCACGTAGCTGCTCTGTCCGTGGGCGTAGGTGAAGAGTGGCAGCGACTCTCGTCGCAGCTCCATCTTCAGTGCGTTGCCCGAGACGATGTTCATCAGCAGCGGGTCGCTGAAGGTGGTGGTGAGCCAGTCGTAGGCGCCAGCAGCCTGCAGGGCATTGGCGTCGGCCGAGGCGAGGTCGAGTTGCTGCACCTGTCGTAGCATGTCAGTATAGCGATGGAGTGCCTCGCGCTCCTTGGGGAACGTGTCTGCCAGCGTGTCGGCAAAGTGGTCGTAGCCCTCTGCCAGGGCGAAGGTGTCGCCGGCGATGGTGACACGGTCGAAGCCGTCGGGGTCGAGGCGCTGCCAGGGCAGGCGCATCAGCCCGATCATGTCGAACAGACGATACAGCGTCTGTCCTTCGGCCAGTCCGCCTACGTAGTGTAGGCCTGTGTCGAACGCCATCCCTCCGCGGCGGTAGCTCTGTATGCAACCGCCAGGCTGTGCCTGTCGCTCCAGCACGAGCACGTTCATGCCCTGCTTGCTGAGGAGGTGGCCACAGACGAGGCCGCCGAAGCCGCTGCCTATGATAATGGCGTCGTATTTCATTCTTTCACCCTTTTTACTTGTTCACCTTTTCACTTCTCCCCTTTGATCCACCGATAGACGGCAGGCTGCACGACGTATGAGAGGATCACCGCCGAGAGTAGGCCGATGAGTGTGGAGAAGCCCACGCTCTTGATGGCGGGGTGCACGGCGATGAGCATGCTGCTCACGGTGACAATCAGGATGACGGCCGAGAAGAAGATGGCCGTCTTGTGATAGCTCAGCAGATGACTCTCCTTACCCGTGAGTCCGTTGATGACGAAGATGCTATAGTCTACGCCGATACCGAAGATGAAGGTGGAGATGATGATGTTGATGAGGTTGAAGCGCACGTCGAAGATCACCATCGCTCCCAAGACGATGAGCCAGCTGAGCAGGATGGGCGCGAAGCCCAGGAGCGTCAGCCGCCAGTCGTAGTGGAGGCTCACCAGGAGCACCACGAACACGAAGAGCATCGACAGCCATTGCAGCACGTTGAAGTCTTCGCTCATCTGTATCAGCGTGTCTGTTGTATAATAATAGGTGTCGAGCACCAGCAGGTCGGGATCCTTGGCCACGGCGTCGCAGATGCGGATATAGTCGCTCTCGCTGCTGCGCACAGAGTCGTTCTCACAGCGTACGCTGGTGAAGCAGAGATAGTCTCCATTGTAACTCTGTTCCATCAGTGTCGACTGGTAGCCCTCGGGGATGAGTCCTGCGTTGTAGAGGGCGTCGGGCTCGTAGTTGGCTGTGGCAGCCTCGAAGAATGTGTCGAAGGCCTGTGGCTGCAGTCCTGCCTGTGGGGCGCTGGCAGCGATGAGGCTCCTTACCTTTGCCAGGCGCTCGGGCGTCCAGTAGGCCTTCCAGGCGTCGATGCGCTGCTGTTGCTGGTCTAAGGGGATGAACACCTGACTGGTGTGGGTGTAGCTCTTCACCAGTCCCAGCTGCTCGAGCGAGTCGAGCTTTTTGTCGAGACGGGTGAAGTTGTGGATGGCTTCTTCCATCGTCTTACCCTGGCTGGCAAAGTATTTCTGCTTGTCGCCAGTGTATGTCTTTTCGCGTAAGAGCTGTTCGGAGTGCTCCGTCTTCTCTTCGAGGTAGCCCAGGTTGTGCATGTCGGCATCGAAGCGTGTGCCGCCATAGAGGTAGAATCCCATGGCCACCACGACGACTATGCCGATGGCTACCAGCAACGGCTTCTTACGGTCGAAGGGGTAGTTGTTCAGGCGGTCTATCAGCGCGAAGGCCTTTTGGTTTACCTTGTTCTTCTCTGCCCGCAGCATCTGAGGGAGCCAGATGAGCGAGAAGAGTGTCGTGCCGAGAATGGCGAAGGCGGCGAAGAGGCCGAAGTCGCGCAGCAGGTCGGTCTTGATGAAGAGCAGTCCTGCAAACGAGCCGATGGTCGTGATACAGCCTAAGAGCACCGGCTTCGTCTCGTCGCGCAGCACCTGTTCCGGGTCGCTGACGTATTTGTATTGTGTCAGCACATGGAGCACGTAGCTCATGGCCACGCCTAACACGACGCCTCCGATGCCCAGGGCGAGCAGCGAGAACTGTCCTTTGATGAAGTACATCATCGCCAGACCGAACAGGGTGCCGAAGGCCACGGGCAGCAGAAGGAGCGGAATCGTGTCCCAGTTGCGGAAGCAGACGAAGAGGAACACCAGTACGAGGATCAGTGCCCCGGTGATGGTGGTCGTCAGGTCGTGCTTGATCTGCGTTGAGTTGTAGTAGCCGCTGGCTGGCGTGCCGTGGTAACTGATGTCCACGTCGGGATGGGTCTTGGCGAACTGTGCGATCTGCTCGTTAAGCATCTCGAACATCGCCGAGCCCTGTCCTGTGTTCGTGGCGGAGTAGGCGGGGGTGATGAAGGCCAGGCAGACGGTGGAGTCGGGCACGAAGAAATGGCCCTCGATGGTCTTGTAACTGCCTGTGCCGGCACTCAGCAGGGGTGCCATCTGTTCTGCGAGGAGCGTACGGAGGCCGATGGGGTCGAGTTGGATCAGTTCTGGGAACATCCCTCCGAACTCGGCCTCGAGGTCTTCCCTGTTCTGCTGCATCTGGCGTGCCATGTGCTGTGCGGTGAGCATCGTGTCGATGCGCGCATAGACGCTGGTGTCGATGTAGGCAGGCAGATGGTCCTGCAGGTAGCCGATGCCGTCGGCCATGAGGTCTTCTGGCAGGGCGTAGAAGATGTCGCCCACCGTATGCAGCACGGAGTCGCGCTGCAACAGTGTGTCGACGAAGGCGTCGCAAGTCTCTGTCAGCGTAGCTACCGTCTGTGTCTTGTCAGCCTCTGCCGCCCCTGTCTGCTTCTTCTCGAACAGCAGGAAGGTCTTATCCTTGATGCGCAGGTTGGCGAAGGCCAGCTTCGTCGTGCCGTCCTCGTTCTTCGACGAGGGCATCAGCTTGTCGATGTCCTCCTCGAGATGGATGCGGGTGGCGAAGTAGCCAAAGAACACAAACAGCGCAACCATCGACAGCCAGCAGACTGCCTGATGGTCACGGAGATAGCGGTAGAGCCTGATAAACGCCTCTGTCATATCCCTTGCCTCTTACTTTCTCCCTCTCGATTAAGCGGGCAGGTGCTGCTCGATGTAGTCGTAGAGGTCGTTGAATGTCTTGATAGAGGGCAGGTCGGTGGCGGGGATGGTGATCTTATAGGTGTACTGCACCAGTGCCACGAGGTCTACCAGGTTGATGCTGTCCAGCTGGAGGGTCTCCTTCAGCACGGCATCGGGTGCGAACTCGCTCTCTTCAATCTCAAACTCTTCTGCCAGCAGGGTGTTTACCTGCTCAATGATTTCTTCTCTTGTCATACTCAATTACAAATTTACTGATTTAATATTCTCTAATTCTTGATATAAAAGCTTGATTATTCCTTCCAGTCTCTGACGATCAGCGTGGAGTTCGTTCCTCCGAAGCCGAACGAGTTGCTCAGGAACATGTCGAAGTGTGTGTCCTTACGTTCTGCCAGCACGTTGATGCAGGCGGTCTCCTCGTCGGGGTTCTCGAAGTTCAGGCTGGCTCCGATGAAGTCGTTCTTCATCATGAGCATCGAATAGATGATCTCGCTGGCACCAGCCATCCACATCTCGTGACCCGTCTGGCTCTTCGTCGAGGTGACGGGCACCTTGTAGTCGCCGAAGATCTGGGCGATGGCCATCGCCTCACGGCCGTCACCGGCATGGGTAGAGGTGGCGTGGGCGTTGATGTAGCCGATCTCATGCAGGTCGACGCCGGCATCCTTCAGACACAGTTCCAGCGAGCGGGCCGGCCCCGTCACGTTAGGTGTGGAGATATGGTCGCCATTGCCTGAGAAGCCCCAGCCGACGATCTCGGCCAGGATCTTCGCCCCACGGGCCTTGGCATGCTCATAACTCTCTACGACGAGGGTGGCAGCACCACCGCCAGGCACCAGACCGTCACGGTCTTTGTCGAACGGGCGGCAGGCCTTCGTGGGCTCGTCCTCACGCACGGAGAAGGCCATCAGACCGTCGAACGAGGCCACGCTGAACATGTTGGCCTCCTGGGCACCACCACAGATGATGCAGTCCTGCAGACCGTTCTTGATCAGCAGATAGCCCAGTCCCAAGGAGTGGGAGCCGGAGGCACAGGCGGCAGATGTCGTCAGGTTGATACCCTTCAGGTGGAACAGTGTGGCGAGGTTCATCGTCACCGTCGAGTTCATCGACTGGAAGATGGCGCCGCTGCCACAGGCGGCGGTAGCACCAAACTGGCGGAACTTGTCGAGGGCGCGCATCGTAGCCTCGGCCACGGAGTCGTTACCATAGATGACACCCACCTCGTGAGCGTCGATATAGTCCTGCGTCAGACCAGCGTGCTCCATGGCTTGTATGGTGGCCATATAGGCATATTCTGCCTCTTCCGGCATCAGCTGGCGCAAGTTGCGGTTTAAGTAAGGCTTCAGGTTGGCCTTAGGCACGTCGGCGCAGAGGGCTGAGCGGAAGCCCGCGTCCTTGCGCTCCTGACTGAAGATGATACCACTCTTACCGTCGTAGAGCGACTGCTTCACCTCGTCGAGCGACGTTCCCAGGCATGACCAGATGCCCATTCCTGTAATTACTACTCTTCTTTCCATTTCTTATTGTTTAATCCTTATATTTCTTTATTAATTATTCCAATCTAATCAGCTATAAACTATAAACCGTAAACTGTAAACTGTAAACCGTAAGCCCTTAAATCTCCTTCATCCAGCACCTGCGGCGCTTTACGATCTCGGGATGCAGCGGTTTCCATTGTGTCAGCTCACGCACGTTGTCCTCGAGTTGCGGCCCTGTCTCGGCCCATTTGATGCCATATTTATTATAAATAGGTATGAGGTCGTCGAAGAATAGGGCATTCACACCCATTCCCTGATAGTCGGGGCGCACGGCTACCAGAAGCATCTCCGTGTTGTCCTCGTGCTGCCATTTCAGGGCTTTGAGCAGGTGAAACCATCCTGTGGGCCACAGACGGCCGCGCGACTTCTGGAGGGCCTCCGTCAGGCTGGGCATCGTCACGGCAATGCCCACCAGCTCTCCCTCGGCATTCTCCACCAACGGAATCATGTCCATATTGAACAGTGGCACGTATTTGTCGAGGAACTTCTGAGCTTGTTTTGGTGAGAAGGCTGAGAATCCGAAGATGGGTGCATACGCCTCGTTGAGCAGTTTGAAGATCTTCGGTCCGTAGGCACCTCTTAGCACCTCTCGGCGCGAGGCCTTCTTCACTGTCAGTCCTATCTGTTCACGGGCGTATTGGGCCACGCGGGCATAGCGCGGCGGTACCTCCTGTGGGATGTTGATGCGCACCTGCAGCCAGTCCACCTCCTTCTTCAGCCCCAACAGCTCCATGTGCCTGGGGTAGTAGTCGGGATTGTAGTAGGCCGTCATCGAGCCTCTCAACTCGAAGTCCTCCACGAGCATGCCCTCCTTGTCGAAGTCGGTCACACCCATCGGCCCTTGCAGCCTCTCCATGCCCTGGGCCTTTCCCCAGGCTTCCACGGTGTCGAGCAGGGCTTTCGAGACGGCGGGGTCGTCGATGAACTCTATCATAGAGAAGCGGACATTACGTGTCTTCCATGTGTTGTTGGCTTTCTTGTTTACCACACCAACGACACGCCCTACCACTTCCTGTCCGCGATAGGCCACGAAAGGCTGTACCTCCGAGGTGCGCTCGTTGGCATCCTCGCTGGAGGTAAACATGGAGCGTACGTCGCTACGCATGTCTGGTACGTATTGGCCGCATCCGGCGTATATGATATCGGGTACGCTCAGGAAATCATTCATCTCCTGACGGTTACCGACCTTCACAACCTTTATTTCTTCCATATATAATCCAGCATCTGCTGGCATCAATTATCCTGTTCTTAACAGCCATTCTACGAATGGTTTCAAATTTCGGCTGCAAAATTACTCATTATTTACCAATTAATCATCCTCAAAACTCACGAAAGCGTGTTCAGTTTCGCATTTATAATATACTTTTGCGTTTTTTAAGAGAATTTAAATACTTTACAAAGTCTCTCCTTGTTCTTCCCGGCAGGCGGGTGCAGCGGCTCCTTTAGAAATAAGTCTGCAAACATTTGGTGGATTCGGGATTATTTCGTAATTTTGCGGCGTATTTAGTGAGATAATGGTCAGGTTAAAGATGATTGGCTATGGCAAGAGACTATAAATGGCAGGATGAGTATTGGCTGCTGCTGATGCAGATCTATCTGGAGAAGCCTGTGGGTGTGAAGCCCATGTACAGCAGGAAGATGGTAGACCTTAGTCTGGAACTGCACGTCGCCCCTGAGCGGTTGTTTAATAAGATGTGCCAGATCGCGAACCTTGAGACCCCCCGTGTGGAGCACCTCTGGGAGGTCTATGGCAACAATCCCCGCAAGCTGGCTCGTGCAGCCCGGCTGCTGCGTGAGATGAAGGGTTTCAACAACTCTGAGGCCTTCTACGACGGTGTGGAGCTCAACGAGAGTTTCGAGCGCGACTTCAGGCCTCTCGACGAAGACGGGCGCTTCATGCCCATCATGCTCGTCCTGATTCTCGACCTCTACTTCCGTCTGACGCCCCAGACGATGGTGGCTGCGACCCCAGAGGTGCAGGAGCTGGCCCGGCTCATTGGGCTGAAGGCCGCTGACGTGGCTGAGGTGATGGGGCTGATGCAGTATTGCGACCCTTACCTGAACCGCCGCGGCGTGGTCTTCCATCCGCTGATGATCCCCTGTCAGGAGGTGTGGCGCAGGTATGGTAATGCCGACGTGCAGGAACTGGCATCCTACGCCAGCCAGCTGAAGGCGTATTTTAAGAATTGATAACTCGGAATAGACAATTGAGCGATAAGTTTACACAGATACAGGAACAGGTGCAACAGCAGAAACTGTTGCAGACCGTCACCCACCAGCAGCTGTTGCAGGCCTCGCTGGTGGAGCTGCCGCTGGCCCAGCTGGTGGACCGTGTAAATACAGAGATGAACGATAATCCCGCCCTCGAACTCGACAGCGGCTATGATCATTCAGACGAGGCAGACTACACGGACTACTCAGACAGTTCCGAGACGACAGACGCCTCCGACGACTACGAGGTGCTCACGGAGCGCGAGGAACGGCAGTCGGCCCTCGACGACGCCCTGAGCAACATAGGCCGCGACGACGATGAGCTGCCCGTCTACCACGGCGGCGGCAATATCACCGAGGAGCGCGAGGAGATGGTGTACGGCCAGACGACCTCCTTCTATGACCAGCTGAAGGAGCAGATGGGGCTGCTCGACATGACGCCCCGGCAGTACGGCATCATGGAGTACCTCATCGGCTCGCTCGACGACGACGGCCTGTTGCGCAAGTCGCTCGACGCCATCAGCGACGAGCTGGCCATCTATCGCAACATCGATGCCACGGAGGCAGAGGTCCGTGAGATCCGCGCCCTGTTGCAGGGGTTCGATCCCGCCGGCATCGGTGCCGCCTCGCTCCAGGAGTGCCTGCTGCTGCAGATTGCCCGCAGGGAGCCCTCGCCGCTGAGAGACCAGATGGAGACCGTGGTCACCGACTATTTCGACGAGTTTACCCGCAAGCACTGGGACAAGATACAGACCAGCCTGTCGCTCAGCGACACGCAGGCCGAACAGCTCTTCCATGAGCTGCGCAAGCTGAATCCGCGGCCAGGGGCATCCCTGGGCGAGACCGTGGGCAGAAGCCTGCAGCAGATCACCCCCGACTTCATCGTCGACACCCACGACGACGGGACGGTCACCTTCACCCTCAACAACGGTGAGCTGCCCGAGCTGAAGGTGTCGCAGTCGTTCGTCGATTCCATGACTGAGTTCCAGCAGAACGGCGACCACATGAGCCGCCAGTCGAAGGAGGCCCTGCTGTATATCAAGAAGAAGGTCGATGCCGCCCAGGGCTTTATCGAGGCCCTGAAGATGAGGCGTCACACCCTCACCCTCACGATGCGTGCCATCGTGCAGCTACAGCACCAGTACTTCGTCGATGGCGACGAGGCTTCGCTGCGGCCGATGATTCTGAAAGACGTGGCAGAGAAGACGGGGCTCGACCTGTCGACCATCTCGCGGGTGAGCAACTCCAAGTACGCCCAGACACGCTGGGGCACCTTCCCCCTGCGCCATTTCTTCAGCGACAGCTATGTCACCCAGAGTGGTGAGGAGCTGTCTACGCGCCAGATCAAGGTCGCCCTGCGCGAGATCGTCGAGGGCGAGGACAGCCGCCATCCCCTGAGCGACGATGACATCAAGGCAGCCCTGGCGGAGCGCGGGTTCCCCATTGCCCGCCGCACTGTTGCCAAGTATCGTGAGAAGATGGGCATACCCATTGCCAGGATGAGAAAGAAATGAGAAAGAAATAAGATATTGATGATGAAACGGGAGAAGTCGATCATATTAGCGGCGCGCATCGTGAGCCTTGTGTTCACGCCGTTCTATCTGCCGCTGCTGGGACTGATGGCGCTGTTCGCCTTCAGCTATCTCGCATTGCTGCCCTGGGCCTACAAGCTGCAGGTGCTCACGCTGGTCTATGTGTTCACCATCCTCCTGCCCACCGTGCTCATCCACCTCTATCGCCGTTATCAGGGCTGGAGCCTTATCGAGCTCGGCCACAAGGAGCGGCGCATGGTGCCCTACGTCATCTCCATCCTCTGCTATTTCTTCTGCATCTACCTGATGGACCTCGTCCACATCCCCCATTTCATGAGCGGCATCCTCTCGGCGGCCCTGTTCATACAGGTGGCCTGTGCCCTCATCAACGTGTGGTGGAAGATCTCCACCCACACCGCTGCCGTCGGGGGTGTCGTGGGAGCGCTCTTCGTCTTCGGCGAGCTGTTCAACTTCAATCCCGTGTGGTGGCTCTGCCTGGTGTTCATCATCGCGGGAGTGCTGGGCTCCAGCCGCATCATCCTCCGTCAGCACACGCTGGCCCAGGTTGTGGCGGGCTTCGTCGTGGGCATCGTGTGTGCTATCCTGGGACTGGCGTACCTGTGATTGAATATTGAAGATCGAGAATAGAGAAAAAATATGAAAGATATGAAGCCATTAGTAAGTATTATCATGGGCAGCACGAGCGACCTGCCCGTTATGGAGAAAGCCTGTAAGCTGCTCGACGAGCTGCAGGTGCCTTTTGAAGTGAATGCCCTCTCTGCCCATCGCACGCCCGATGCCGTGGAACAGTTCGCACAGACGGCCAAGGACCGCGGTGTGAAGGTGATCATCGCCGGGGCCGGCATGGCCGCCGCGCTGCCTGGCGTCATCGCCGCCTCGACCACGCTGCCCGTCATCGGCGTACCCATCAAGGGCATGCTCGACGGTCTCGACGCGCTCCTTTCCATCGTCCAGATGCCCCCGGGCATCCCTGTGGCCACGGTTGGTGTCAACGGGGCTCAGAATGCCGCCATCCTCGCTGTTGAGATGATGGCGCTCTACGATGCCGAGCTGGCACAGCGCCTCGCCGTCTACAAGGGCAGCCTGCGCGTGAAGATCGAGAAGGCCAACCAGGAACTCTCAGAGCTGAAATACGAGTATAAGGTGTAATAAATTTGTTTACAGTTTGCGGTTTATAGTTTATAGATGATAACCTGGCAGGCCACTCGTACTACCATGAAGTAATCAGCTATAAACAATAAACTATAAACAATAAACTAAAAACAGGAAAGTATGATTAAACGACGAATTAGCAGTGTAGCCCGCGTAGGCTCTATCGGCATCGGCGGCGACAACCCCATCCGCATCCAGTCGATGGCCACCGTGGATACCAATGATACAGAGGGCTGCGTCAGTCAGGCCAAGCGCATCATCGATGCCGGCGGCGAACTGGTGCGCTTCACCACCCAGGGCACCCGTGAGGCGGAGAACATGAAGAACATCTCCGCTCGTCTGAAGGCCGACGGCTATCACCAGCCGCTGGTGGCAGATGTGCATTTCACGGCCCATACCGCCGACGTGGCTGCCCTCTACTGCGAGAAGGTGCGTATCAATCCCGGCAACTATGTCGACCCGGGGCGCACGTTCAAGCATCTGGAATATACCGACGAGGAGTATGCCGCCGAGTTGCGGAAGATCGAGGCCAAGCTGGTGCCCTTCATCAACATCTGCAAGGAGCACCACACCGCCGTGCGCATCGGCGTGAACCACGGCTCGCTCTCCGACCGCATCATGTCGCGCTATGGCGACACCCCGGAGGGCATCGTCGAGAGTTGCATGGAGTTTCTGCGGATCTTCAGGCGCGAGCAGTTCAACGATGTCGTCATCTCCATCAAGGCCTCCAACACGGTCGTGATGGTCACCACCGTCCGCCTGCTCGTCAAGGCGATGGATGCTGAGGACATGCACTATCCCCTCCACCTCGGCGTCACCGAGGCCGGCGAGGGCGAAGACGGGCGCATCAAGTCGGCCGTGGGCATCGGCGCCCTCCTCACCGAAGGCATTGGCGACACTATCCGCGTCTCCCTCAGCGAGGAGCCTGAGTGCGAGATACCCGTGGCCCGCAAGCTCGTAGACCTGATCCCCGAGTGCAGCCAGTTGCGCCAGGAGGCGGAGGCCGGCATCAAGGACGACACCATCACGCTGGCACTCGACGCCCCCGACTATGAGACGCTCCAGCTGAAGGCGGCGATGGCCGTCGGTGCCCTGCTCATCGACAAGAAGGCCCATCAGCTCATCATCCGCAATCCTGACTACCCGGAGGAGAAATTGGTTGAACTCGCCGATGCCATTCTTCAGGCTGCAAGAGTGAAGTTCACCAAGACCGAGTATATCTCCTGTCCGGGCTGCGGGCGCACGCTCTACAACCTCCAGGAGACCATCGCCAAGATCAAGGCGGCGATCAAGCAAGAGCAATGCGAACTTGCTCGCATCGCCGAGCGTGAACCGGCTCGCCTCGAAGAGGTCAAAGCCGCCATCAAGGGTCTGGTGGGACTGAAGATCGGCATCATGGGCTGCATCGTGAACGGCCCTGGCGAGATGGCCGATGCCGACTACGGCTATGTCGGCGCCGGCCGGGGAAAGATATCCCTCTATAAGGCCAAGGAGTGTGTCGAGAAGAACATCCCCGAGGCAGAGGCCGTCGAGAAACTGATTGCCTTCATCCGCAAGGATCGCGGATTATAAAACAGGAGAAGGTGGTGACAAACCAGCCACCTTTCTCCGAGTTTGCTGCCACCTTTCTCGGAGAAACCAGCCACCTTTCTGCCGCCCATCGCCCTCCGACAAGCACACGAAGGGCGTGGCCCCCTGTGCGCAGGGTTTGGGCTAAGGAGAGAAGCTGTTTTTGTCTAAGGAGAATAGGAGAGAAGGAGTTTTTGCAAAATAAAAAACTCCTCAACTCCTCAACTCCTTAGAACAAATAAGTTCCTTGGAACAAATAAACTCTTTAGAAAAAATCTCCTATAATCCTATACTCCGTAGAATAAAGATTTCCTTGGCCCTTACGCCGTCAGGATCTTCATCAGCTCCTTCATGCCTTCAGAGGCGCCCTTCTGTATCTGCTGCACACGGCTGCCGGCATTGACGGGGTTGGGGTCGATGAGGTAGACGGGGGCGTCAGGCTTCGCATAGTGCAACAGTCCTGCGGCGGGATAGACCACGAGCGAGGTGCCGATGATGATGAGGATGTCGGCCTGCTGCACCTCCTCGGCGGCGACGGTGATGTTGGGCACGGCCTCACCGAAGAACACGATGAAGGGGCGGAGCAGCGAGCCGTCGCCTGCCTTCGTGCCCGGCTCTATCTCGCAGTTCTCGGGCGTCAGTTGTATCTGATAGCGCGGATCGTCCACGTCGCGGCTCGAACAGACCTTCATCAGCTCGCCGTGCAGATGGATCACCTTCGACGAGCCCGCCATCTCGTGCAGGTTGTCGACGTTCTGGGTGACAACGGTCACGTCGTACCGCTCCTCGAGTTTGGCCACGAGCCTGTGGCCCTCGTTGGGCTGCACGCCCCAGCACTTCTTGCGGAGCATGTTGTAGAAATTGGTTACCAGTGTGGGGTCGGCCTCCCAGCCCTCGTGCGTGGCCACCTTGGCCACGGGGTAGTTCTCCCACAGTCCGTCGGCATCGCGGAAAGTCTTCAGGCCGCTTTCCACGGACATGCCTGCGCCTGTCAATACTACAATCTTTTTCATCTGACAAATTGTTTTATGGTTTGCGATTTTTGTGCAAAGATACGGAAAAAAGGTAAAAAACAAAGAATGAAAGGATTAAAAAATGAAAAAAAAGGATGGCGGCAGCAAATTTTTCACTATTCACTCTTTGCTTTTCACTTATTTATTGTACCTTTGCAGCCGATTTTTATCAGTACACATTATTATAATAGGAAAAATGGATAAATTAAGTTATGCTCTGGGTCTCGGCATCGGCCAGCAACTGTCGCAGATGGGTGCCCAGGACATCAGTGCGGATGACTTCGCACAGGCCATCAAGGACGTGCTTGAGGGTAAGGAGTTGAAGGTATCGCACCGTGAGGCTCAGGTGATCGTACAGGAGTATTTCCAGAAGCAGGAGCAGAAGCTCCAGGCAGAGCGCGCTGCCCAGGGCAAGGTGCATAAGGAGGCCGGTGAGAAGTACCTGGCCGAGAATGCGAAGAAGGAAGGTATCGTCACGCTGCCCAGCGGCCTGCAGTATCAGGTGCTGAAAGAGGGCAACGGCAAGAAGCCCACTGCCAAGGACACGGTGATGTGTCACTATGAGGGTACGCTGATCGACGGTACGGTGTTCGACAGCTCCTACAAGCGCGGCGAGCCCGCCACGTTCCCCCTGCAGCAGGTGATCGCAGGCTGGACAGAGGGTCTGCAGTTGATGCAGGAGGGTGCCAAGTACCGCTTCTTCATCCCCTATCGCCTGGCTTACGGCGAGGGCGGCGCAGGCGCATCGATCCCGCCGTTTGCAGCACTCGTCTTCGACGTGGAGCTGATTCAGGTGGTATGAGAGGAAAAGTGAAAAGGTAAAAAGGTGAAATTATAATTATTTAGGAAAATGAAGAAATTTACTTTTGCTGCCATTGCAGCAGTAGCAGCCGTCATGATCTCTTCATGCGGCAACGGCACTCCGAAGGCAAACCTGAAGAGTGACATCGACACGATGAGCTATGCCATCGGTATGGCTCAGACTCAGGGTCTGAAAGAGTATCTCGTGGGTAACCTCGACGTAGACACGGCCTACATGGCAGAGTTTATCAAGGGTCTCAACGAAGGTGCCAATGCTGGTGATAACAAGAAGAAGGCTGCCTACTATGCAGGTATCCAGATCGGCCAGCAGATCTCTAACCGTATGATGAAGGGCATCAACTTCCAGGTGTTCGGCGACGACTCTACGAAGACCATCTCGCTGAAGAACTTCATGGCCGGCTTCGTGGCTGGCACGACGGGCAAAAAGGGCTTGATGACCATCGACTCTGCCCAGGTGGTGGCAGAGCGCCTGATGCGCCAGATCAAGGCCCAGGAGATGGAGAAGACCTACGGCCCGAACAAGGAGGCCGGTGAGAAGTTCCTCGCTGAGAATGCCAAGAAGGAGGGTGTGAAGACCCTACCCAGCGGCGTACAGTACAAGGTTGTCAAGGAGGGTCACGGTGCCATCCCCACCGACACCTCTGTGGTGAAGGTGAACTACGAGGGTCGTCTGATCGACGGTACCGTGTTCGACAGTTCTTACAAGCGCGGCGAGGCTGCCACCTTCCCCGTGAAGAGCGTCATCAAGGGCTGGACGGAGATCCTCTGCCACATGCCCGCTGGCTCAGAGTGGGAGGTTTACATTCCCCAGGAACTGGCTTACGGCGAGCGTGAGCAGGGTAAGGACATCAAGCCCTTCTCGGCCTTGATCTTCAAACTGGAGTTGCTCGAAGTAGATCCTAAGAAGTAATGAAAAGACTTTTGATTATCGCACTCGCCATCACGGCGAGTGCTTCTTTCTTTACAGCAGATGCTGCCAAGAAGAAGACGAAGAAGGCTGCTGAGGCTGCTGCCGTTGAGGCTCCCGTGCAGCTCGTCACCAGCTCCGACTCCGTCAGCTATGCTGGCGGCATGAGCCTCACGCGCGGACTCATCCCCTTCCTCGTACAGCAGCAGGGCGTCGACACGACCTATATGGCCGACTTCATCCGTGGCTTCAGGGAGGCCGTCAAGGCTGGCACTGACCCGAAGATGAAGGCCTACGCCGCAGGTATGGAGATTGCCGGACAGGTGCGCGACCGTATGTTGCCCGGCATGACCTCCGACTTTACCGACTCGCCCGACTCTATCGTGGCAGCCCTGCTCTATCGTGGTTTCGAGGATGCCCTGGAGGCCGACTCCACCGTCTTCACCCAGGCTGCCGCAGAGACATACTTCCGTCAGAAGCACGAGGCCGACATGGCTGCCAAGCAGGAGAAGCTCTATGGGCCTAACCGCGACGCAGGCCGTAAGTTCCTCGAAGAGAATGCCAAGCGCGACAGTGTGGTCACCCTGCCCAGCGGCCTGCAGTATCAGGTGCTCGTGAAGGGTGAGGGAGAGGTGCCCCAGGCTACCGACAAGGTGAAGGTGAACTACGAGGGCCGCCTGATCGACGGCACCGTGTTCGACGCTTCCGCCCGTCATGGCAGTGAGCCGGCAGAGTTCACGCCCCAGCAGGTGATCAAGGGCTGGACGGAGGCGCTGACGATGATGCCCGTGGGTTCGAAGTGGCGCCTGTTCATCCCCAGCGACCTCGCCTATGGCGACCGCGACCAGGGACAGATCAAACCCTATAGTACACTGATCTTCGACGTCGAATTGGTCGAAATCGTGAAGAAATAAGCAAGTGTGTCACGAAAGTGGCACACTTTTTTTAATTTTTCTCCTAAAATGTTGCATTATTCAATAAAAAGTAGTACTTTTGCTATCAAAATGTAACATAATAGCAGAAAAATGGAAAAAATAGATCTCTTAGACAAGAAGATTCTGAGCATTCTGTCGAAGAATGCGCGTATCCCCTTCAAGGACGTGGCGGCGGAGTGTAATGTGTCGCGCGCTGCCATCCACCAGCGTGTGCAGCATCTCATCGATGCCGAGGTCATCACGGGCAGCGGCTTCGACGTCAACCCCAAGAGCCTGGGCTACAGCACCTGCACCTACGTAGGCATCAACCTCGAGAAGGGGTCGATGTACAAAGACGTGGTGGAGTGCCTCAAGCATATCCCCGAGGTGGTGGAGTGTCATTTCACCACAGGGCCCTACACGATGCTCGTGAAACTCTATGCCCGTGACAACGAGCAGCTGATGGAACTGCTCAACGGCAAGTTGCAGAGCATCCACGGCGTGGTGGCCACCGAGACGCTCATCTCGCTGGAGCAGAGTCTGAAACGGGAGATTCCCATTAATGTGGAGGAGTAATACCGGGATGAAAAAACAGTTTGACTTACAAGGACAGCTGGAGGGCATCTACGCCCATTTCCCAGAGGCGACGCCCATGCCCGTTATCGGCATCACGGGCAATTATGAAGACCTGACGTGCAAGTTGGGCCGTGGCTATTACGACTCGGTGGTAGAGGCAGGCGGTGTGCCCGTCATCATCCCCCCAGAGGCAGACCGTCATGTGATCATCAACACGCTGGGCCGTATCGACGGCCTCATCCTCAGCGGCGGCGGCGACTTCAATCCCCTGTGGGCCGGTGAAGAACCCTCCCCCCTGCTTCATGGCATCAACGCTGAGCGTGACAATGCCGAACTGCTCATGGCACAGTTGGCTTACAACCGCCAGATACCTATCCTCGGCATCTGTCGTGGTATCCAGACGCTGGCCTTGGCCCTGGGCGGAAAGGTGGCGCAGGATATTTCGGAGGTACGGGGGCGCGATGGCGCGGAGGTGCAAGATGTGAAGCATTCCCAGGATGCCGACCGTTCCGAGCCTACCCACACCGTCACGCTCGACACAGCCTCTACCCTCTATTCCGTCTACAAGTCACATTTCACTCCACGCTTCTCACTCCACACTCCTCGTATTCCCGTCAACTCCTTCCACCATCAGGCCGTCAGCGACCCGGGACAGAAGTTCCGTGTCGTCGCCACCGCCCCCGACGGCATCATCGAGGCCATCGAGAGCACCGAGTTCAAACCGATTATTGGCGTACAGTGGCATCCGGAGTGTATGGAGTCAGGACTGCCGCTCTTCCAATGGCTCGTGCGCGAGGCCATCAGCTATCGTGAGGCCCACGACCTGCACGACCGCATCCTCTCGCTCGACACTCACTGCGACACCCCGATGTTCTTCCCGCAGGGCGTGCGCTTCGACCATCGTGACCCGCGCATCCTCACCGATCTGCATAAGATGACGGAGGGACGGCTCGACGCAACCATCATGGTGGCCTACCTGCCGCAGCCTACGGAACAGCCAACGGCCTTTGCCGACAATATCTTCGACCAGATAGAGAAGATCGTGAGCAAGAACAACCGCTACCTCAGTCTGGCCCGTACCCCTGACGAACTCTGGGAGAACAAGCGGGCTGGGCGCAAGTCGATCATGATCGGCATCGAGAACGGCATCGCCCTCGACGGTAAGATCGAGAACCTGCAGCACTTCGCTGAGCGCGGCATCGTATATATGACCCTCTGTCATAACGGCGACAACGACATCTGCGACTCCGCCTCGCGCAGCAACCAGACCCACGGAGGCGTCAGCGCCTTTGGCGAGCAGGTGATCCGCGAGATGAACCGCCTGGGCATCCTCGTCGACATGAGCCATGCTGGCGAGAAGAGCTTCTACGACGCCCTCGACATCAGCGCCAAGCCCATCGTGTGCAGCCACTCCTCCGCCCGTGCCCTCTGCGACCATCCGCGTAACCTCACCGACGACCAGATGCGGGCGCTCGCTGCCAAGGGTGGTGTGGCGCAGACCACCATCTACAACGGCTTTCTGCGCAAGGATGGTGAGGCTACCATCCGTGATGTCATCGAGCATCTGGAGCATGCCATCGACGTGATGGGTATCGACCACGTGGGACTGGGGACGGACTTCGACGGTGATGGCGGCGTACCCGGCCTTGCCAATGCCTCAGAACTCATCAACTTCACCCGTCAGTTGCTGGCGCGCCGTTACAGTGAAGAAGATATCCAGAAGATCTGGGGCGGCAACTTCCTGCGGGTGATGGCAGAGGCGCAAAGAAGGTAGTGTTCTTTTTGTTTACAGTTTACGGTTTACAGTTTACAGATGATTACTAAGATAAACGACATATATAGGAGGACGTTATCAACGTTAAGAGTATTCTCTTTCCTCATTCCTCTTTCCCCATTCCTCTTTACAACCACCTCCTGCGGCCTTCGCAAGCAGGCAGCGACGAGCGACCCAGTGGCAGCACAGCCCGTAGGACCGGCCTTCAGTGCCGACAGCGCGTACAGTTATTGCGAGCAGCAGTGTGCCTTTGGCCCTCGTACGATGAACAGTCAGGCGCACGATGCCTGTGGACAGTGGATCATGGGGAAGTTCCGCAGCTTCGGACTCACCGTCACGCCCCAGAACACCCTGCTTAAGGGCTATGACGGCACGATGCTCCGTTCGACGAACATCATCGCCAGTTACCGTCCGGAACTCACAGACCGTATTCTGCTCTGTGCCCATTGGGACAGTCGTCCCTGGGCTGACAACGACCCCGACGAGGCCAACTGGCACAAGCCTGTCATGGCTGCCAACGATGGTGCCTCGGGGGTGGCCGTCCTGCTCGAGATCGCCCGACTGTTAAGTTTACAGTCTGCAGTTCTTTCTGATGAAAGCGAACAAGTTCGGGCGGACAGTTTACAGACATCAACCGTAAACAAGAACCTCGGTGTCGACTTCATCTGTTTCGATGCTGAAGACTGGGGATTCCCGCAGTGGGAGACAACAGACGATCCTGGCGACTCCTGGGCGCTTGGAGCCCAGTACTGGGCTGCCAACCCGCATGTCGACGGCTATAAGGCCCGCTACGGCATCCTGCTCGACATGGTGGGCGGCCAGGGGGCACAGTTCTATCAGGAGCAACTCTCGCTCCACTATGCCCGCAGTGTCGTCGACCGTGTGTGGCGGGCCTCGCAGACGGTGGGCTATGGCAGTTTCTTCCCTCAGCGCGAGGGGGTAGGCATCACTGACGACCATCTGCCCGTAAACCGCGTGGCGAAGATTCCCTGCATCGACATCATTCCATACTATCCCGATTGCGCGCAGAGTTCCTTCGGTCCCGTCTGGCACACCGTTAACGACGATATGGACCACATCGACCGCAACACGCTTAAGGCTGTTGGCCAGACCTTGATACAAGTGCTGTTCTCAGAGTAAGTTTTTTCAGTTTACCGTAGACTAAATCTGCCCCGCCTCCACCATCAGCACGACACGCTCGGTGAGCCTGTCCACGCCATCGGCATCGTAGCCCTTCTTCAGCGAGGCCCCGAAGCCCCAGGCGAACACCTGCCAGAAGCCGGCGCGGATGGGCCCCATGAAGGCCTTGATCATGTCGTAGCTCGACGAGTGGCACTCCCTGTCGATGAGTTTTATGAGCAGTTTCCCTTGTGAGTAGGTCAGTTTCTTCATCTTCGGCTTGTAGGTCTTGAAGATATCGTCTTCCACGCGCTTGATGTGTTCCTCCTTTGCCTTTTCGCTGGGCAGTGACTCCAACACCTCCGTCGTCTCGATGAGTATCTGTCTGGCCTCCTTGGCGATGGGCAGCACCTTCTTCACGTTCTTCACCAGCCGCATGTAACTTTCCGCCTGACGCTTGTTCTTGAAGGTCAGTTGGGGATACACGTACACGTTGTTCATCTCCATATACTGGATACTGTCGCCCTCGTGGAGCACCTTGCCCACCTTCACCGTCGGCACGAACGTAGGCGAGTCCATCTCCGCCAGCACCTGCTCGGCAGTCATCCGCTGCTCCTGCGCCAGCACCTGCTGACACATCGCCGCGGCCAGTATCATTGTCACGATCCGTCGCATATCGCCTGCAAAAGTACGCCTATTATTCCACAACAAAGAAAGAAAATGTCTTTTTTTAGCATTAATTCCGAAAATTATCATAATCTTTGCATCCCTGGGGCGATGCTGAGGGGGGTGCATCTTTTCGTCGTTTTTGTTGCTATAAAGTTTGGTGGTTTCAAGAAAACACACTATCTTTGCAGCGTTAAACTTAAAACGAAGGATTATGAAGACACAAATCGTATGCCTTTTAGTGTGTATGGCCCAGGCTGTTGAAACTCAGGCGCAACGACCTTGGGAACAGTATCTGAATGAAGTGATGACGCAGGAGGACATGGCCTCGGCATCGTGGGAACAGACGTATGAGTTGTTATGCGAGTTGGAGCAGCATCCCCTGGACATCAACAGTGTGACGCGTGAGCAGTTGGAGGAGTTGCCCTTCCTCTCCGCCCAGCAGATAGAGGGCATCGTGGAGTACCTGTGGCGCTACGGACGGATGGAGTCGCTCGGTGAGTTGCAGATGATCCGCAGCCTCGACTATGTCCAGCGGCGGCTGCTCACCTATTTCATATATATAGGTGGTGAGAAGCCCGAACCGCTGCCCAGGCTCAAGGATGTGGCAAGGTACGGGAAGGGCGAGTTGATGGCATACGGCAGAGTGCCCTTCTATGAGCGGAGGGGAGACCGGGAAGGCTACTTAGGTCCGAAGTACCGTCACTGGCTGCGCTACCAGTTTGCCTATGGTGATCAGGTGAAGCTCGGCATGGTGGGGTCGCAGGATGCAGGAGAGCCTTTCTTCGCCAACAAGAACAAGATGGGCTATGACTATTATTCCCTCTATCTGCAACTGCGCAATCTGGGACGGATAGAGTCGCTGGTCGTGGGCAACTACCGTGTGTCGATGGGCATGGGTTTGGTGATGAACAACAGTTTTGCTTTGGGAAAGATGATGCTGCTGCAGAACCTTGGCCGTCCTACCTATACCCTCCGTGCCCACTCCTCACGTACGGACGGCTCCCTACTGGGGGCAGGTGCTACTGTCGATATGGGTAAAGATCTCAAGTTGACGGCCTTCGCATCCTACAAACCCACGGACGCTACCCTGAACAAAGACGCCACCGTTGCCACCATCCTGACGACAGGCTACCATCGCACGACAGCGGAGATGGCGAAAAAGCACAACCTGCATGTCCTGAAGACCGGTGGCTGTCTGCGCTATGCCCCAGGCGGCTTCCACCTCGGCCTCAACGGACTGTACACCCATCTGGACAGACCCCTCCATCCTAACACGAATACCCTGTACCGTCAGCACTATCCCCAAGGCAGTGACTTCGTGAATATGAGCCTCGACTATGGCTATGCCAGTCCTCGTCTGGCCGTCAACGGTGAGACGGCCATCGACAAACAGGGGCATCTGGCCACCATCAATACAGCCAGTATACGCCTGTCGGATGTTGTCAGTATGATGGCTCTCCAGCGCTTCTATTCCTACCGCTATTCCTCGCTCGACGCCCAGAGTTACAGTGATGGCGGCAGCGTGCGGAACGAGAGCGGCATCTACCTCGGACTCTCTTGGAAACCCTCTCTGGCCTTGCAGTTGTCGGCCTATACAGACTATGCCTATTTCGCCTGGGCCCGCTATCAGGTGTCGCAGTCGTCATACACCTGGGACAACCTGGTGCAGGGCACCTGGCAGAAGCAGAACTGGACCGTCAGCGGGCGATACCGCTTCAGACTGCGACAGAAGGACGGCGAAGACAAGAAGCACCTCGAGACCCATCCCGACCATCGTGCCCGACTTGCTGTCGGCTATACCCGTGAGCAAGGTCTGGGCGGTCGCCTGCAGGTTGACGGCGGATGGACGGAAGGCGAGTGGGGCGGGATGGTGAGTGGCACAGTGGCCTACATCCATCGCTGGCTGCGACTGAATGCAGGTCTGGGCTATTTCCGCACAGACAGTTATGACAGCAGGGTGTATCTATATGAAAGCAGTCCCCTTTACACCTATTCCTCGATGCAGTTCTATGGCGAGGGCCTTCGCTATTGGCTCATGCTGAGGGCACAAGTCCTTAAGAATCTTATGCTGACGGTGAAGACTGGCAGCACTAAATACTATGACCGGCATACCATAGGCAGCAGCTATCAGCAAGTCGACGGCTCATCACTCACAGACCTCGACCTACAGTTGCGATGGGTGATGTGAGAGAAGTTGACGATAGATGGCAGCGACCTGGTTGGCCACACCTTCGCCCTGGAAACGGCGGATATAGGTCTGGCTGCGCTGGATGCGTTCCTCCCGGCCCTCTGCTCCTCGCAGCGACTGACGGATGGCGCTGGCCAAAGCCTCGGGGTCGCTGGGGTCGACGTACAGACAGTCGGGCCCGCCCGCCTCTTCCAGACAGGAACCCGTACAGCCCACCACGGGCAGTCCGCAACTGACGGCCTCGATGATGGGGATACCGAAGCCCTCGTAGACAGACGGATAGACGAACACCTCTGCCTGGGCATACAGCGCGGGCAGGTCGGCATCGGGCACGTCGTGGAGCATGAAAACCCGTCGCTGTAGGCTGTGTGAGCTGACATATTGGAGAACCTGGTTGGTGTAAGTCGTCTGATGCCCGACGATGACCAGCGACACGTCGGAAGGCAGCATCTCGAGCGCCTTGACGGCCAGGAGAATGTTCTTACGCTGCTCGATGGTGCCGACGTTGAGGATGAAGCGCTTGGGAAGGCCATACTTGAGGCGTGTCTGCTCCTGCTCGACGGGGGTAGGCCTGGTGGTGAACCTGGGGGCACAACTCTGGTAGATGACGCTGACGCGTGAGGGGTCGACCTGGCCGTACTCCAGCACGTCGCGCCTGGTGCACTCGCTGATGGCGATGATGTGGTCAGCCTCCTTCAGCGTGCGACGGAATTTCCAGGCATAGATCTTCGTGTCGATCCACGGATAGAACTCGGGGTGGCGCAGGAAGATCAGGTCGTGGATGGTGACCACGCTGCGGATGCCGCTCTTGCGGATGCCCCGAGGCAGCTCGCCACTGAGACCGTGGAACACCTGGACCTTGTCTTTTATCAGGTCTTTCACGATGCCGTGGTCGCGCCACAGTGCCTTGTCGAATGGCAGGAAGGAAGACTCCTTAGGATAGCACAGACTGACCCTGGGCAGTCCCTCGACCTGGGAGCGCAGACTGTCGCGCCCCTCGTCTGGGGCATAGAGGCGCAGCCTCAGGGTGTCGGGCTGGTAGGCGAGGTCGCGGACTAAGGTACGGCCATAACTGCCTAAGCCTGTATTGTTGCGCACGATGCGCTTGGCGTCGAAGCCGACGATAATGGAGTCATTCATGGGCGATGGAAGTGTTTAAAGACGAAACGGACGACGATGAAGTTGGTGGGCACGGCGATGGCATAGACCCCCAGGGGCGCCAACTCCTGACTGAATCCCAGCCAGAGGAAGAAGTTGAGCAGCACGATGTGGAGGCAGTAGTTGAAGAGATGCGCTCCGCCGAAGCCGATACCGTTTTTCGCAGAGGTCTGCTCGTGGAAGGTGAAGTGGGCCGACAGCCAGTAGTTGACAAAGAAGCTGAGCACGTAGCCGATGGTATAGGCCACGTTGACATTGATCCAGTGTTGCAGGATCCAGTAGATGACATAGTTCATGACGGTTGATATCGTACCAACGACAGCAAACCGAATGATCTCTCCGACCGTCTCGCGCTTCAGCATTCTGTTTCCCACTTTCCTTCTATATCTGTACTTTTCGGCTACAAAGATACTAAAAAAAGTGAATAGTGAATAGTGAATCGTGAAAAATTTACTGTCACTCAGCCTTTTTTCGTATCTTTGCATCGCAATGAGTGAAGAGTCAAGGATATCCGTCGTCATCAATACCTACAATGCCCGTCAGCATTTGCAGAAGGTGCTGGAGTCTGTGAAAGGCTTCGACGAGGTGGTGGTGTGCGATATGGAGAGTACGGATGATACGGTGAAGATCGCTGAGCAATACGGTTGCAAGGTGGTGACCTTCCCCAAGGGCGGTCATACCTGCTGCGAACCTGCTCGTACCTTTGCCATCCAGTCGGCCTCCAATCCCTGGGTACTTGTCGTCGATGCCGACGAGATTGTTACTCCAGAACTGCGGCAGGTGCTCTATGACCTCATCAGTCGGTCTGACTGTGCGGCTGGCTATTATATTCCTCGCCAGAATATGTTTATGAGCATGTTTGTGCGCGATTTCCATTACGATTATCAGTTGCGCTTCCTCGTCCGTGAGGGTACAGAATGGCCGCCTTATATTCATTCCCTTCCCAAGGTGCCAGGGCGTGTAGACAAGCTGAAAGCCTGTAAGGAGGCACGGCTGCTGCATCTGATGGACGAGACGATGCATGAATATATCGCTAAAATGAATGTCTATACGGATAATGAGACTGATAAAAAGCAGTATGGTGTCTTTGCTCTTTTCTGGCGTCCTCTATGGCGATTCTTCAAGAGTTATGTGATGGACGGCAGTTTCCGCATGGGCATCCGGGGGCTGATACGCTCGGGGATGCATGCTGTGTACCAATTCATCTTAGTAGCCAAGATCATCGAGAAGCGCTATCGAGGATAGTTTACAGTTTATAGTTTACTGTTGACGAAAGCGCGCTGATCCTTATATTCGCGATAAGGCAGGTTATAATCCAGATAGAAGAAGTTGTGCTGCCGCTGGTTGTCGTGGGGAGGGATCACCATGTAGTCACCATATTTCTGGCGCAGGTACTCGTCGGCATGCTCCACCCCCATCACCGTATGACCTTCAAACTCCACAGGCTGTGGCGTGCCCAACATGGATTTAGGAATCACACCTTGCACCCCGTCGTCATAGTCGAGCACCAGGTCCGACTTGTCATAGTCGTATGCCAGATAGGCTGCCCGCAGCTGACGCCTTGCCCATTCGTGGGAGAAGCAGCGCTGAATCAGCAGCACAGGCCAGGCGCTGGGCCCGCGGCCGTGCTTATAGGGGTCGCGATGCAGGAAATAGAGCAGTTTGTCGAGTGCCTTGTAACGTGCCACCGCCAGTTTCTGTGCCATGCGGGATCTGGAGATGCCGTCGATGGGGAACACGTCGATATAGATGCCTGCGACATAGTCGCTATGGGCACGCTCAATCAGGGTGGTGCTGCTGTCGACAATTTTCCCGAAGCCGCCAGGATAGGTGGGCGACGTCTCGATGCACAGTGCTTCGAGCGGTTGTGGCAGCCACTCGTGGGCGTGGGTCATGAAACGGTCGTAGTCAGGACGGGGCATGCAGATGTCCATGTCGTCGTCCCAGGGGATGAAGCCCTTATGCCGCACGGCGCCCAGCATGGTGCCCGCCCAGCAGTAGTATCTGATGTCGTGCTCTCTACAGACACGGTCTACAGACAGAAGGATCTGCAGAATATGCTGATGGAGTGTTTCTATATCGTATGATGCCATAATTCCGTTGCAAAGATACGCATTTTTGGCCACAGATTACGCATAAAACCTCAGATTATTAATTATTTCGGTGAAAATATGTGTAATCTGTGGCTTTTTTTGTACTTTTGCAACATGAAGATATTCCATATCGTATCTAACAAGGAGTGGGGCGGCGGAGAACAGTACGTCTACGACCTGAGTCAGCGCCAGCTGGCAGACGGTATCGAGGTCGCCATCTTCTGCAAGCCTGTCGAGGCTATCGTCAGGAGGTATGAGGCTGCCGGCATGCGGGTGTTGCCCCTGGCTTTGGGCGGTGCTCTTGATGTGCGCAGTGCCTTCCAGATGTCTAAGGTTATCAGCCAGGCCGGCGCCTGCACCATTCATGCCCATAACTTCAAGGATGCCTTTACGGCCTGTTATGCCCGCTGCCTGTCGGGTCAGGAGCAGGTGAGGGTGGTGATGTGCCGCCATCTCACCCGTAAGGGTAAGAACGGCCTGCTCTATCGTTGGCTCTATCGCCATCTGGACCGTCTGGTCTTCGATTCAGAACTGTCCAGGTCGGCATTCCTCAGCACCCATCCTGCGATGGATGAGGCCAAAATAAGCATTGTGCATACGAGTATTGTGGTGCCTGAGCGGGTGAGTGTTGTTGACCTCAGGGCGGAGTATAAGATTCCAGAACATTGTGTCGTAGGCATGTTCCATGGCCGACTGGATCCGGAAAAGGGTCTCGACGTGCTGCTGGATGCAGCCACTATGATGAAAGACAAGCCTTTCCGCCTGGTCCTCGTGGGGCGTGGCAGCGAGGATTATACGGCCCATCTGAAACAAGTTGTTGTGGAAAAAGGCATCTCTGACAAGGTGGTCTTCGCGGGTTTCGTGCATCCCGTGTTGCCGTACGTCGCTGCTGCCGACTTCGGAATCCTGGCTTCCACTGTTCAGGAAGGCTGTCCGCTCTCGCCTCAGGAGTATATGTCTCAGGGGCGCCCCGTGGTCGTCACAGACAATGGCGGACAGCGTGAGTATGTGGTGCATGGGCAGAACGGCCTGCTGGTGCCTCCTGGCGATGCCAGGACCCTGGCCGAGGCGATGGCACGTATGGTGGAGGATGGCGCCTTGCGCCAGCGTCTGGGACTCCAGGCGAAGGCCGACTTCGACGACCATCTGAACTACGCACATTTTTATAAATTGATAAAGGCTGTTTATGAAGAATAAGGTCGTCTACTGTCTGGTGTCTGTCCTTTGGTATCTGCTCTCGCTGCTACCATTCTGGGTACATTACCTGTTCAGCGACTTCGTCTACCTCGTGATCTATCGTCTGATAGGCTACAGGGTGAAGGTGGTGAGAGGGAATCTTACCTCCTCGTTTCCTGAGAAGTCAGAGGCGGAGATCCGTGAGATAGAACGGAAGTTCTACCATCGTCTGTGCGACTATTTCGTGGAGGCCGTGAAGATGCGGACGATGACGGAGGGGCAGATGCGCCGCCATCTGGTGTTCAAGGGCACGGAGGTTGTGAACGAGTGTGTTTCCAGCGGACAGTCGTGTGCCGTCTACTTAGGGCATTTCTTCAACTGGGAGTGGGTCACCTCCCTGCCCCTCTGGGTGTCGGATAAGGCCCACTGCGGCCAACTGTATCACGCTCTTGAGAACGAGGCTTTCGACAAGCTCTTCCTCCGACTGCGTGAGCGCTGGGGGGCAGAGTGCATACCCCTGGTAGACATCCTCCGCAAGACCATTGAGTACAAGCGGAAGCAGCAACCCACGGTGATAGGTTATCTGGGTGATCAGGTGCCTCACTGGAACAATATACACCACTGGTGCTGGTTCCTGAACCACGACACTCCCGTGATGACGGGCACAGAGCGCATTGCCGTCAAGAACCGTCAGGCCATCTTCTTCCTGGAGATCTCTCAGAGGAAGCGAGGCTATTACGAGGCGGAGTTCAGACTGATCACCCGCAAGCCTGAGACGTTGAAGGAGTATGAGGCCACCGACATCTATCACCAGATGCTTGAGGCGAGCATCCGCCGTCAGCCGGAACTGTGGCTGTGGAGCCATAACCGATGGAAGCGGACACGTGAGGAGTTCAATGAGCGCTTTGAGGTGGTTGGCGGCAAGGTGGTGCCTCGCGATGGAAAGGAATAAACAAAAAAAGAAGACTATGATATATGTAAAAGGATCGGGATGGATGTGTAATAACATCCTGCAGTACGGACACTTCTATGCCTGGGGTAGGGAGCACGGGCGGCAGACGATGTCGATGCGCTTTGCCTATAAGTTCCAGTACTTCCATATCTGCGACACGCCAAACCATAACTTCCTGCGCTACACCATTGCCAAATATGCGGCCAAATGGGGCATGATCCCCACGCTGGAGTTCAATGAGCCCGGAGTCGACATCAGCGAGCAGGAGGAGAAGATGCTGAAGTTTAAGCACATCGCAGTCGTGGGGTGGGAGGCACGGTGGTACGACCTGTTCTTGAAGTATAAGCAGGAGATTATCGACCTCTTTGCCTTCAAGGAGGCGGTGGTGAAGGCATGCCAGCCTCTGTTGGCTGCTGCCACAAAGGACTCCTGTCGTCTGGGTGTCCATATCCGTCGTGGCGACTATGCCACCTGGTACGATGGGAAGTATCTCTTCTCAGACGAGGTGTTTATCCGCCTTATCCGAACGTTTCTCACCTTCCATCCCAACACCACCGTCTACATCTGCGGCAACGACCCTTCGCTCGACAAGGAGCGGTATCGCAGGGAGTTCAGTGACATCCAGGTGGTCTTTCCCAAGGGAAATGCTGCTGAAGACCTGTACGTTCTCTCTGCATGCGACTACCTGATAGGCCCGCCCAGCACGTTCTCGCTGACGGCCTCGATGTATCACGACACGCCACTCTATTGGATCAAGGATGGTGAGGCACCACTGACGGAAGCGTCGTTCGGACACTTCGACGAACTGTTCCGGCACATTCTATAAGCGCCTATCTGAACCAATAGATCAGTCGTTTATAGACATATTTCAGTTTCCAGCGCAGGCCTTCCAGCGAGCGTATCTGTCCCATCGAGGAGACAAAGGTGCCGCTGAAGCTGCCCTGGGTGGCCAGGCATGGCTCGCACCAGAGAAACTGTATGAGTCCCTTGCCGTAGAGATGCATATAATAATGGTCGACGGCGATGTCGCATCTGTTGACCTCGACATCCTTGACGACGGCACGCGCTGCCTCGAGGCTTATGAACAAGGCCCCGTTGAACCGTACCCTGCCCTGGGGCGCCTCGTAGAGCCACTGGCCCTTCACCCTCTGGGAACGGGGGATGAACTGCAGCGATGAGTCTTCGTAGGAGATCATGACGGGCTTCCCCTTATAGTGGAGCCGGTATTCCGCCAGGGTCGCCTCGAAATCCTGCCTGAACCGGGGATGCAGCACGATGTCGTCTTCTAGTACCAGTGCTCCTTCCAACTGGTGGTCTGCGATGTACTCGCAGGCTTTAAGATGCTTCACGGCACAACTGGTAGCCCCCGACTTGTTGTAGATTTCACAGCCGGGCACGAAATAGTGGTCTATTAGGTCGTCCGTGAGTTCGTCTTTGTCTGCCTCGAGGATGTACTCCACGTTGTCGGGCCAGTGGCGCAGTTGCCGTTCCATGTGTGCCAGTCTCTCTGTGAGGTGCTTGGCGTGAATGACGAGAACTTTTGTCATACAGGGTGCTATTTGGGGGTTGTAGGCATGAGGCGGTCTTGCGTCATGCGCTCCATATACTGTTGGATGATGGCCTTGAGTTCTTTTTCCATCTGCGGCTGCTGAGTCACCTTTCCTTTCAGGTTGTGCTGCATCAGCGAGTCGCTGAGGGCGTAGACGGCCTTGGTCTGCTGACCGTCGAACTGTAGCACGTGGCCATGCTTCACGTACTGGTAGATGCCGTTCAGGTAGTTCACGGCCCAGGTGTCCTCGGCAGGGGTGTTCAGCACGTCGATGCCGAAGGCGAAATAGGGCTTCTGATAACCCAGCATGCCTAATACCGTGGGCAGGATGTCTATCTGCTGGGCTATCTTGTCTTGCATTTCGGGCTGTCGCTCCTGATTGCCTGGCTCATATATTATAATAGGTGAGCAGAAGCCGCCGATGTCGGTCTGGTAGAAGGCGTGGTCGCTCTGGTTCGTATGGTCGCTGGTGAGCACGAAGATGGTGTTCCTGAACCAAGGCTCGTGGCTCGCCTTCTCGAAGAATTTCCCGATCGCCATGTCGGTATAGCGGATGCACTTGTGTATCTCAATGCCCTCCTCGGGATATACGTCTTTGTATTTCTCAGGGATCTGATAGGGATGATGGCTCGAGGCGGTGAAGACGGCGGTCATGAAGGGCTCCTTCATCTCCGACATCTTCGTGGCGTAGTACTGCAGGAAGGGCTCGTCCCAGATGGCCCACATGCCGTCGAAGTCGTCGTCGCCACCAAAGCGGGCATCGGCATTGTAGTCCTCACGGCCATAGTATTCTTGGAAACCCGTTGCCCTTGAGAAGGCCTGGAACCCCATCGAGCCGCGCTGAGCACCATGGAAGAAGGCCGTCTGATAGCCCTCGGCGGCGAGAATGGAGGCGATGCCGCTCACGTGGTTCATCGAGGCCGGTGTCAGGAAGAAGGGCTCCACGAACATGGGTATCGACGAGAGGATGCTGGGCATGCCGTCGATCGACTTCCGTCCGTTGCAGTAGGTATGGCTGAAGGTGACGCTCCTCGCCACGATGGAGTCGACGCAGGGGGTGTAGCCCTTATACTGTCCCTGTTCGAGGGGCTTGTTCAGACTGCCGATATACTCCCGCCCGAAACTCTCGACGATGAGAATCACCACGTTCTTCTTGATAAGGCCAGTTGGACGAGTCGAATTAGTCAGACTATCCGAACTGGTAATACCGGCATGTACAGGAGAATAGACCGCCTCCATCTCATTCGGGTCGCTGAAATAGGCTGGCACCACAAACACGTCCTTGCCAATGGTGCGGTAGATCGAGAAGGGCGTGTTCAGCACCAGGGCCGCCTCGATGGGACGGTCCACGTACTGGTTGGCATTCGAGATGGTGATGGGCCTGACGGCAGTGGTGAAGCCGCCGCGGATGCCTGCCACCACGAAGGGGGCGAGGGCTGCCAGCAGCAACACCTGCGAGGGATACCACACCCACCATTTGCCTACGGGGACGGCCTTGCCTGGCGACCTGTACAACTTCCACATGGCGTACACCAGGCAGGCGAACAACAGCACAAGATACCAGTGGTTCACCATCTCGGTGCCGATGACTCCCGTCAGGTTGTTCTCGTTACGGAACTCTCCGAAGACGGTGGTCGTGGTGCGGCGCATGGTGAAACGGAAGTACACGCAGTCGGCCAGGTTGATGGCCAGGGCCACTGCGTTGACGACGACATAGACCCACCGGGCCAGTCTGCGCCAGGGCGTCAGTAGCAGGATGGCGATATAGAGGCTGTTGGTCACGAGGATGGCAGCCGTGTCGAACACCAGACCGCCTCCCAGCATCTCCATTAGGTGGGGCCATGCCAGATGCCCTTCAAAGAAGTTGTAGTTCGTTACGAGGAACACCAGTCGAGCTATGAAATACACGACATAGGCCAGCAACAGGTTGCACAGCACCGTTGCCAGCGGCTGGAGGTATGGAATGATTGTCTTTGTTTTCATCATGATGCGTGTTATTGTTTCTCACCGAGCCTGAGCAGGTCGTCAGAGGCCATCTGCAGGATGCCCTTGGCGGTGCGGGCCATGCGCTCTGCGTCTGGCGAGGTCTTCACGGTGATGCACTCTGTCGTCAGGTCGTAGAGCATGAAGCCTGTGCTGTCTACCATCGACACACCGTTGTTGAACATGTGGATGGCAAAGGGATAACGATAGTCGCGGCTGGTCACGTCGCGGCTGAAGCGGAAGTCGGCGTGGCTCAGTCCCATCTGTCCCAGCAGGGTGGCGGCGAAGTCGCTCTGGTTGCATATCTGCTCCAGCTTCCTGGGGCCTCTTACGGCGCCCCCCGTCCAGATCATCGGGATGCGGTTGCGGTCGGGGTGCTGCTCGGTGTACTCATTGAAGTCGCTGCTGTGGTCGGGCATGAACACGATGAGCAGGTTGTCCCAGAGTGCCGACTGCTTCATGTCGTTGAGGAAGGTGCCGATGCAGTCGTCGACATACGAGAAGCCGTTGTACTGTCTCTCCTTGTACTTGCTCACGGGCACATCCCAGGGCTCGTGACTGCTCAACGTGGAGTAGCCTATCAGGAAGGGCTTGCCGTCGTCGTGCTGGCGCACCAGTTTGCTCAATGTCCTGAAGGTGATGTCGTCGCGCACGCCCCACTTCGAGGTGGCCTGCTCCTCCTGCGTATAGTCCTGTTTCCAGTGCAGCCGCTCGAAGCCGGTGCTGATCAGGTAGCCCTTCATCTTCGTGAAATTGATGTCGCCGCCATAGAGGTAGTCGGTGCTGTAACCCTCGCGCTTCAGGCTGCGGGCGATGCTGGGCAGGCTGCCCACCTTGTTCGACATCTTCATCACCGACATGGTGGGGAACGACATGTAGCCGCTCAGGGCGCAAACCGTCCCGCGGTCCGTACGGTAACTGTTGCCGTAGCAGTTCGTGAAGTCGATGCCTTCAGCGGCGGCCTGGCGCAGATGGGGCATCACGTCGAGGAACATGCTGCCGCAACTCTCCAGCAAGATGACCACCACGTTGGGGCGACGGGTATTCAGCAGGGTGTCGCCAGCCACCGTCCCGCTGTCGTAGAGCCCGCGTGTCATCTGTTCCATCTCCGCCTGGCTGTAGAAGGCGTAGCCCTTTGCATCGTTGGCGGTGTTCTCGAACGAGGCCAGGAAACTGAACACGGGATTGACGGCCGAGTGGTTCAGGAACTGGTTCTGCGAGTAGTACACCTGTCCTACGTTCGTCGTCGATTCGTCCAGGCCGCCCCGGATGCCTATGACCATGAGCGGCACGAGGAGGATGAAGCCCGCCGTCTGCGTGAGTCGCCGATAGGTCCCGTTCGACCAAAATCGCCGAATGTGGTCGCCAAAATCGCCGAATGTGGTCACCAAAACCGCCGAATTCGGTCTGTTGCTGATGCCTCCTTTCTGCGTCATGGCTTTGTGATAGCCCATGAAGATGGCTGCTGCCACGGCGACGAGTGCCGCCAGGCGCCCCAGCAGATAGCCTGCGCTCACGCTGGCCGCCGCGTCGCCAGGGGTGTCGAGATACTGCAGACAGGTGGCGTCGAGTTTATAGTGCCAGAAGGGATAGAGACTCGTGTCTGTCACAAAGGCCAGGGCGAAGGCGATGCTGATGAGTACGAAATAGCCGCGCAGGACGGCTGTCAGCACCGCTTCCCGCTTCCACCACACGCTGACGGCCGCTGTCAGGAAGGGCACGCTCACGAAGTAGAGGGCCGTGGAGAGGTCGAGTGTCAGTCCGTGCACTATCACGTCTTTCATGTCGGCGACTGTCAGCACGGACGTGGCCTCGTGGCAGCAGAGCATAAACACAACCTTGGCGGTGACGAACACGACCACTGTCCACAGATATGTCTTTAGTAGAAATAGCAATCTCTCTCTCATTCCTTTAGGAACTCCTTTTCTCCTTAGACTTAAAAATCCTTAGACTAAACATGCCTCAGACCTGCTGCATGTCGTGCAACTTCTTATAGTATCCGTCTATGCTGAGCAGTGCCTCGTGGGTGCCGCGCTCCACGATCTCTCCCTCGTGCAGCACGCAGATCTCGTCGGCGTTCTTAATTGTACTCAGCCTGTGGGCGATGGCCACGGTGGTGCGGGTCTTCATCAGCCGTTCGAGGGCATCCTGCACCAGGCGCTCGCTCTCTGTGTCGAGGGCAGAGGTGGCCTCGTCGAGTATCAGGATCGGCGGGTTCTTCAGGATGGCCCGTGCGATCGACACGCGCTGGCGCTGGCCGCCGCTGAGTCGGCCGCCGCGGTCGCCGATGCTGGTGTCGAAGCCTTGCTCCGAGGCGGTGATGAAGTCGTAGGCGTTGGCTATCCTGGCGGCTTCTTCTATCTGTTCCTGGGTGGCATTGTCCACACCGAAGGAGATGTTGTTGCGGAAGGTGTCGTTGAAGAGGATGGCCTCCTGATTCACGTTACCGATCAGTTGGCGCAGGTCGTGGATGCCGAGGTCCTTTACGTTGATGCCGTCGATGAGCACCTCACCCTGCTGCGCATCGTAGTAGCGCGGTATCAGGTCTACGAGGGTCGACTTGCCCGAGCCCGACTGTCCCACCAGGGCGATGGTCTTGCCCTTGGGAATCGTGAGGTTGATGTCCTTCAGCACCCATTTGTCGCCATAGGCGAACCACACATGGCGGAACTCTATCTGGTGCTCGAAGGTGGCGATATGCCTGGGCTGCGCTGCCTCCTTGATGGTGTTCTCTGCCTGCAGTATCTTGTCGATGCGCTCCATTGAGGCCAAGCCCTTGGGGATGCTGTAGCCTGCCTTCGAAAAGTCCTTCAGGGGGTTGATGATGGAGTAGAGCATCACCAGATAATAGATGAAGATAGGTCCGGAGAGGGAGTGGTTGTTGAGTACGAGCACGCCGCCGAACCACAGCACGATCACGATCATGATCGTTCCCAGGAATTCACTCATGGGGTGGGCCAGCACCTGTCGCGACAGCACCCGCATCAGGTTTGTGCGGTAGGCGGTGTTCACCGTGTCGAAGCGGCGGTTCATCTTCTCTTCGGCTATGAAAGCCTTGATGATGCGCAGGCCGCCGAGGGTCTCCTCCACCTGGCTCATCGTGTCGCTCCATAGGGCCTGCGCCTTGATCGACTCCTGTTTCAGTTTGCGCCCGACGAAGCCCATGAACCATCCCATGATGGGTACGATGGTCAGGGTGAAGAGCGTCAGTTGCCACGAGATGAAGAGCAGGGCGGCGAAGTAACTGATGATCAGGATGGGGTTCTTGAACATCATCTCGAGCGAGGCCATGATAGAGTGCTCCACCTCATCCACGTCACCACTCATACGGGCGATGATGTCGCCCTTGCGCTCCTCGTTGAAGAAGCCCATGGGCAGTGAGGTGATCTTACGGTAGAGTTGGTTGCGCATGTCTCTCACCACGCCGGTGCGGATGGGCAGTATGCTGATGGCGGCGAGGTAATAGACGCCTGTCTTCAGGAAGGTCATCACGGCCAGGAACAAACCTATCAGCAGCAGTGTCGTCGTCTGGCCCCATTCGGCGATGAGCCCGTTCACGTGGTAGTTCATGTTGTTCATCAGCACCTCCTGGATGTTGCCCCAGTCCCATGCCATCAGGCTCGTTGCCGCCTTGGCGTCGCTCGTCTGGAAGAGGATCTGCAAGATGGGTATGAGGGCGGCGAAGGAGAAGATATTCAGTACTGCCGACAGGATGTTGAACACGATCGACAGCATCAGGTATTTCTTATATGGCGGCACGAACCGCCGCAGCACGCTCAGGAATTCTTTCATTCTACGGATTTTTATGTTCTAAGGAGTTTTGGAGTTTAGGAGACAGGCATTGATAGAGGTCATTGACAACGGGATGTATGCTGTCGCGAAGATAATCTGTATTGAAGTTAATGACATAGCCCATCTCGCAGTTCATCAGACGAAGATAAGTGAGAAGTTGTTTTTCAAAGAGTTTGCGATACTCTACGACTGATTTGAGTTCCAGAATGAGTTGGTTGTCTACAATGAGATCAAGTCGAAGATCTGGACAGATAAGTTCTCCTTTGTAATAGACAGGGATGTTCACCTGATTTCGAACCTCAAAACCGTTTAGTTGAAGCTCTCGAATCATGGCTTTTTCGTAGATGCTTTCTAAAAGGCCTGGTCCCAGTTGGTTATAGACCTCATAGACGCATCCCAACACCTTGTAGGTATAATCTCTGTCCATCGTTTAAGTCTTAAAAATCCTTTTCTCCTTATCTCCTTAGACTAATAATCCTTGGCGGGTTCGCCCAGGAGGGTGGCGCTGGTGGAGCCAGTGATACGGACACGGACTGTTTCTCCGATATGATGTCCTTCCTTGGCAAACACCACCATCTTGTTCTGCTCCGTACGTCCGCAGAGCATCTCCCTCGAACGCTTGGAAAAGCCCTCTACCAGTACGTCGAACACCTTCCCCTCGTCCTTCTTGTTCTGCTGGGCGGAGATCTCCGTCTGCAAGGCGATGAGTTCGTTCAGCCGACGGATCTTCACGTCCTCGGCCACGTCGTCGGGCAGATGCTTCGAGGCATAGGTGCCAGGGCGCTCGGAGTATTTGAACATGAAGGCGGAGTCATAGCCCACCTCACGCATCAGCTCGAGACTCATCTGGTGATCCTCCTCCGTCTCCGAGTGGTAGCCCACGAAGATGTCCGTCGACAGTCCGCAGTCGGGGATGATCCGCCTGATGGCTGCCACACGGTCCAGATACCACTCCCGTGTGTATTTCCTGTTCATCAACTTTAGGATTCTGTTGCTCCCGCTCTGGACGGGCAGGTGGATATGTCTGCAAATGTTCGGCTGTTCGGCAATCACCCGCAACGTCTCGTCGCTCATGTCCTTCGGATGACTTGTCGTGAACCTCACCCGCATCCTGGCGGCTTCCTCTGCCACCAGCCTCAGCAACTGCGGGAAGTCAGCCTCCCCACACAGATAACTGTTCACGTTCTGCCCCAGGAGTGTCACCTCCTTGAATCCGCGCTCCTTCAGGTCTCTCACCTCCTTGAGGATGCTCTCCACGCTGCGGCTTCGCTCGCGCCCCCTGGTATAGGGCACGATGCAGTAGTGGCAGAAGTTGTTACAGCCGCGCATGATGCTTACATAGCCGCCGATCTTGTGACCCAGGCCGATCCGCTGGGGTACGATGTCCTTATACGTCTCCGTCGTCGACAGTTCGATGTTCATCGCCTTATGCCCCGTCTCGGCCTGTGCGATAAGGTCAGGAAGGCTCAGGTAGGCGTCGGGCCCTGCCACAAGGTCGCAGTGGTGCTGTTCCAGCAGTTCGGCCTTCACCCGCTCTGCCATGCATCCCAGCACCCCTATGATCAACGGATTCCCGTCTTTTCCTCCCTTTTCGCTCATCCGCTTCCGCCGCTCTGCCGCCAGGGCCTCCAGCCTGTGGTAGATCTTCTGCTCGGCATTGTCTCTCACGCTGCAGGTGTTCAGGAAGACGGCGCTTGCCTCGTCGAGGCTTTCGGTAGTCTCATAGCCGGCCATGCGCATCACGCTGGCCACCACCTCCGAGTCTGCCACATTCATCTGGCAGCCGTAGGTCTCTATATACAGTTTCTTCATTTCGGCTGCGAAATTACGTAATTTCCGTGAAATGGCAAAACCTTTTCCACATTATTATATATTATTATCATGTTTCGTGTGCTTCACAGCCGAATGGCCATGTCGGGCGTATTGCCAGAGAATCCGATGGTGATTACACTATGGGAAGTGAGATGCCGCTGATCTTCTGGTACTCGTCGAGGGCATAGACATCTGTCATGCCGCTGATATAGTCGATGACAGCCATAATGCGGGTCTCCAGATTGTCTGCGCCAATATCATACTGGCTGCTGACGCGGCCAATGAGTTGACGGGAGTAGAAACGCTCGGGGTGGACGGCGGCCTCGATAAACTTCTCCATGAGAGTCTGGATAATCTGATAACCAGAAAGTTCCACGTCGAGAACGGGCTTGCTGCGATAGATATGTTCCACGGAAATGCTACAGCAGCGACGGTATGCCTCATGGGGTATCTCGCTGATATGGTCGATGAGGCTTCCTTCAAACGTGCCAGACAGAATCTCGTCCTCGTGGTTTAGAAATGCCTGTACACATTCACTCTCCAATAGTCCGATGACACAAGCTCGTAGATAGACAACCTTCTCATTGTTGTCGGTAACTCCCTCCTCGACGATGCGGTTCTCAATGCGCTGACGAGTACTCTCGTCGAAGAACTTGAGAAGCATGGTAGATGTATCTGAGTATGAAATTATTTTAAGTTTGTGGGCGTCTTCGATGTCCATGATCTCGTAGCAGATGTCATCGGCAGCTTCTACGAGCCACACTAAGGGATGGCGGCAGTAGCGCAGGGGCTCGTTGTCGCCAGACTTGCGTATCAATCCCAATTCAGAGGCAATTCGCATGTATAGGTCTTTCTCGGAATCGAAGAATCCGAACTTTCCTTTCTTCCCTGCGGCCATCGATGAAAAAGGATACTTGACGATGCTTGCCAGTGTGGAATAAGTCATGACAAAGCCTCCAGGCCGACGGCCCTGAAACTGATGGGTCAGAAGTCGGAAAGCGTTGGCGTTACCCTCAAAGTGGGTGACGTCGCTCCAGAACTGTGGCGACACCTCGCTCTGTAGCCTCAGACCGGGTCCTTCGGTGAAAAAAGACTGTATCGCCTTCTCGCCACTGTGACCAAAGGGCGGGTTGCCCATATCGTGGGCCAGACAGGCGGCGGACACAATCTGACCAATCTCGCTCAGAAGACTGTTGGTGAGCTCGGGATGGCGCCGTAAGAGCTGCTGGGCCACATCGTTGCCCAGCGACATGCCTACGCTGGCTACTTCAAGGGAGTGGGTGAGGCGGTTGTGTACGAAAATACTGCCAGGCAGCGGGAATACCTGGGTCTTGTTCTGGAGTCTCCTAAAGGGAGCGGAAAAGATGAGCCGGTCGTAGTCGCGCTTGAATTCCGTACGGTCGTCATGACGTTCGGGGTGGCGGTGCTCCTGACCGAGTCGCTTGTTGGATATCAGTTGTTGCCAATTCATCATAATTGAGTGCAAAGGTACGAAAATAAAACACAGATAGTGAAGAATTCTCAGAAATTAACGAAAAAATGAAAAAAAAACGGGCAGAACGATTGGAATATGCCGTAAATGCATTACCTTTGCACTTAAAATGAAATTTTAACCGTATGCTACAGATCAAAGTCGTGAATAAAGGCCATCAGCCCTTGCCGCAATATGCCACCGAGCAGAGTGCGGGCATGGACCTGAGGGCAAACCTCGATGAACCTGTTGTGTTGAAGCCTTTGGAACGGAGGCTCATCCCGACGGGACTGCACATCGCCCTGCCTGTCGGCTACGAGGCTCAGGTGAGACCGCGTAGTGGTCTGGCATTGAAAAAAGGTGTAACGGTGCTAAATGCTCCAGGGACGGTCGATGCCGATTATCGTGGAGAGGTGGGTGTCGTGCTGATAAACCTGTCGCAAGAGGTTTTTGTCGTAAACGACGGTGAACGTATCGCACAGATGGTCATCGCCAAGCATGAGCAGGGACAGTTCGTGGCGGTGGATGTGCTCGATGAGACAGAACGCGGAGAAGGTGGATATGGGCATACTGGCGTGAAATAGGAATGACGGTTTGTAGTTTATAGCTTATAGTCTACGGTTTACAGATGATTACAATAAAGAGTGTACAGATGATGTTTAATAGCTTAATGTTGGCGGGAATGATGATCCTGACTTGCTGTCTGCAAGTGGGAGCACAGACTGCGAGCACCTCTCTGCCAACAGACCAATCATCTGTAAACTGTAAGCCGTCAACAGTAAACACAAAATACGACCAGTTCTTTCTTGAGGCGATGGTGCAACGTCAGAAGGGTAACCATGACGCTGCTTTCGACTTGCTGAGGCATTGCAGGGACTTGAATCCCGACGCCCCTGAGGTGCATTTCTTTCTGGGACAATACTATACGGCTCTGAAACAGCCAGAGGCGTCGATGGCATGCATCAAGCGCGCCGCAGAGCTCGATCCCGAGAATGTCACTTATATGGAGACACTTGCTCAGGCCTATATCAACCGTCAGGACTATGCAAGCGCCATCCCCGTCATCAAAGGTATCTATGAGCGGGATAAGGGGCAGGAGGAGATGCTCGAGATGCTCTTCCAGCTCTATCAGCAGGTAGAAGACTATGACAGTGCGATCGGTGTGCTCGACCAATTGGAGCAGAATGATGGAAAGAGTGAACGCCTGTCTATGGCCAAGAGCTCGCTTTACAACCGCATAGGGAAGAGCAAGGAGGCTGTGGCGGAGATTAAAGCCCTCGCCAAGCAGTATCCCAACGACCTGAACTACAAGGCTATGTATGGGGATGCCCTGCTCATGAACGACCAGAAAGACGAGGCTGTCGCTGTCTACGACCAGGTTCTCGCTGAGGATGCCGAGAATACCCGTGTACTTCTTTCTTTAAGGAATCTTTATGAGGGACTTGAGAAGCATGAGGTGGCCGACTCGCTGACCAGGCGGGTGCTCCTTGGCAGTCATGCCACAACAGAAGAGAAAATCAGACTGATGCGCCAGGAGATTTCTGCTTCGGAGACGGCCGGCGGTGACAGTACCCGTGTGCTGGACCTCTTCAGACAGGTGCTCGCCCTGCCTCAGCCGGATGCCGACATGGCCTTGCTCTGTGCTTCCTATATGAACGCGAAGAAAATGCCGAGAGACAGTATCACGCCTGTGATTGAAAAGGCTGTCGCCATCTCGCCCGACTATGCCCCAGCCAGAATGCAACTGGTAGCCTTCGCCTGGGAGGCTGATGATATGGACCGCGTCATAGCACTCTGTCAGGAGGCTCGGCAATATACCCCCGACGAAATGCTCTTCTATTATTATCAGGGCATCGCCTATTACCGTCGCGACTCGCTCGATAGGGCGCTGAGTGCTTTCCAGAATGGTATCGGCGTAATTACCAGTGAGAGCGATCCCGCTATCGTGTCTGACTTCTACGCCGTGATGGGTGATATCCTGCATCAGCGGGGACAGGCCGAGGCCGCCTTTGCTGCCTATGACTCTTGTCTGGTATGGAAGGCCGACAACATAGGTTGCCTGAATAATTATGCCTATTACCTCAGCGAACGGGGAGAGCGCCTTAGTCAGGCTGAGGAGATGAGCTATAAGACGGTGAAGGCGGAACCCAAGAACGCTACCTATCTCGACACTTATGCCTGGATACTGTTTATGCAGGGGCGCTATACCGAGGCAAAGGTGTATATAGACCAGGCCCTACAGCACATGGACGACGAGCAGCAGAATGCCGTCATCATCGAGCATGCCGGGGATATCTACGCCCAGAACAAAGATATCACGAAGGCACTCTCCTTCTGGCAGGACGCCAAGGAGAAGGTGCCAGATAATACTTTACTCAAAAGAAAAATCAAACTAAAAAAATATTTGAAAGAATGAAAACGACCAGTATCCTGAAAATTGCCGCTTTGGCATTACCGTTAGTGCTTACTGCCTGTGGTTCCCGAAAGAAAGTCGTAGAGCCTGTGGTTGTCACACCTGAAATGAAAGAGAAGGCTGACTTCATCAACTCTGTGAAGGAAAATGCCCAGACTGCGAAGTTCCTCACATCGAAGGTGAAGTTCTCTGTAGAAGTTGGTCCTCAGAAACTTACCCTTACGGGTAACCTGAAGATGAAGCGTGATGACGTGATTCGTCTGCAACTGATGGCCTTCGGATTTGTGGAGGCTGGCCGTATAGAGCTGACCAAAGACTATGTGCTCATCATGGACCGTATCAACAAGCAGTACCTGAAAGCACCCTGGATGTCGGTAGACTTCCTCCGTAACAGCGGTATGAACTTCCAGACGCTTCAGGCACTCTTCTGGAACGAGCTCTTCCGCCCGAACCAGTCGTCGCTGGTGAAGACTGATAAGAAACAGCAGGTTGTGGTAGATTCTGTCCCCAACTATAACATCCTCGAGAATGGCGACGATATGATCATCAGCCTTGAGGAGGGAAAGATGGACTACAGCTGGCTGGCCAGTCGTAACGGCGCCCACATCCGGATGGCAAACATTCTCTATAAGGACCGCTTCAACGGCAACACGCAGCTGAACTGGGACTACGATGAGTTCAAGAAACTCAACAAGAGCCTGTTCCCGCATAAGTCGGCAATCACCCTTACCACGCCTGAAAAGGAAGTGAAGCTCGGCATGACGCTGAACTATATCGGTGACGACACGGAGTGGGAGACCCGTACGGATATCTCAAACAAGTACCGTGAGGTAACTGTCGACGAGATCCTGCGCAGGTTTATGTCATTGTAATCTCGATCTTGTAACGACGTGAAGCGACTCTTACTGCTACTCTGCCTCTTGATTGGTATGGTGGTGGTTGTCCCCGCCCAGCAGTCCAGGAAAAAGACTGCTCAGAAGCGGACAGCCACTACTCGTGTTTCTTCGTCTAAGAAGACGTCTGCCAGGAAAACAGTAAAATCCAAACAATCAAGGAAAAGAGCCACGCAGACCACTGCTCCGGCCCCGACAGTCAATTCGCTGAAGTCAGAGCAGGCTCAGGTACGTAAGCAGATTCAGGAGCAGGAACGTAAGCTCAAGGCCAATGAGCGCGATGTGAACAAACGCTTGCAGAACCTCATGGTTATCACCAACGAGATTGCAGACAAGCGTCGCACCATTGACACTATCCGCCATGATATCTCCCGGCTTGATGGGGATATTAAAGTGCTTGACCATCAACTCCATACACTTCAGACAGAACTTGAGGAGCGCAAGCAGCGGTTTGCGAAGTCGATGCGTTATATGTATCGCAATCGGCATATCCAGTCGCAGATGATGTTCGTGTTCAGCGCCAAGCATCTCTCAGAGATGTACCGTCGTATGCGGTTTGTCAGAGAGTATGCATCGTATCAGCAGGCGCAGGGTGAGGCCGTTCAGGCCATGCAGCAGCAGGTGGCTGAGGCTTATGAGGAGCTGAAGAGCGCGAAGGTGTTGAAGAACGACCTGCTCAGTCGTGGCGAGCGAGAGAAGAAGTCGTTGGAGACGAAACAGGTGGAACAGCAGCAGGTGGTCAGCAGCCTGAAGAAACAGCAGAAGGCCATTCAGGGCATCATCGAACGACAGAAGAAGCGCGATGCAGAGCTGAATGCCCGTATCGACAAGCTGATTGCCGAGGAGATAGCCCGTGCCAAGGCGCGAGCTGAGGCTGAGGCAAAGCGTAAGGCAGAGGCCGAGGCGGCTAAGAAGCGTGCTGAGGAACTGGCTCGGAAGAAGGCTGCTGCTGAGGCGGCTGCCAGAGAGAACGCCCGTCGTATCGCTGAGGCGAAGGCAAAAGAGGCGAAGGCCAAGGCCGAGGCTCGTGCGGCTGCAAAGCGCAGTGCTGCTGAGAAGGCCCGTGCCGAGGCGGCTGCCAAGAAGGCTGAGAAGGCGCGCAGAGATGCCGAGCGGCGGGCTGCAGAAGAGTCGAGGGCTCGTAAGCGAGAGATTGCTGCCGAACGGGAGAGGGCCGAGGAGGAGTACATTGCTCCTGCAGCCGATCTGCGTCTCAGCTCATCGTTTGAGGGAAACCGCGGTCGCCTGCCCATGCCGATAGTGGGGGCATATAAGATTGTGCATCGTTTCGGAACAAACACGGTGACTGACGTGAAGGGACATGTCACACTTGATAAAAAAGGTATAGATATAAAAGGTCAGCCAGGGGCTCAGGTGAGGGCGATATTCGACGGTGAGGTGACAGCCGTCTTTGGCTATGGTGGCACGTCGGTGGTTATCGTGAAGCATGGCCGCTATCTGTCTGTGTATTGTGACCTCGCCTCGGTCAGCGTCAGTCGCGGTCAGCATGTCAGCACCCGGCAGTCCATCGGCCGCGTTGGGTCTGATGGCCTGATGCAGTTCCAGCTTCGCCGGGGGACGGCAAAACTCAATCCCGAGGGTTGGCTGGCAAGATAACCATTTTGTAGTTTACAGTTTACGGTTTACAGATGATTACTTCTATAGGCAGAGTGAATGGCTTGCTTGGTAATCAACTGTAAACCGTAAACTGTAAACCGTAAACTAAAGAAAAAGTCCTTCCAGCAGGCTGACGTAGGTGTTGATGGCGTCATCAATCTCTCCGATGGCGATATACTCATCCGCAGCATGCGACCTGGCGGAGTCGCCGGGGCCTAGTTTCAGCGATGGCCAGGGCATCAGCGCCTGGTCGCTGAGGGTAGGCGAGCCAAAGGGTTTCATGCCGCGCTCCAGACAACGGCGTACCAGCGGATGATCCGCTGCAATGGATGAGGAGTGCAGACGGAACGAACGGGCTCTCAGCTCACATTTCTTCATCTTCTTCTTCAGGAACTCAAACACGTATTCGTTCTGATAGAACTCATTGGTACGGATGTCAATCACGAAGTGAAGCGTGTCTGGAATCACGTTGTGCTGGGTGCCGCTCTCCACGACCGTCACCGTCAGCTTCGTGGCACCAAGCAGCTCGCTCGACTTCCTGAAGCGGTAGTCGCGCAGCCACAGCAGGTTGTCGAGGGCCTCATAGATGGCGTTCACTCCCTCTTCTCTGGCAGCATGACCGCTCACACCGTGGGCATAGCCGTCGATGACCATCAGTCCGCGCTCAGCCGTGGCGGGTTGCATACCAGTAGGCTCTCCCACGATGGCAACGTCTATGGTGGGCAGCTTAGGTATCACAAGCCTCAGACCGTTCTCGCCCGACACCTCCTCCTCTGCCGAGGCCACCCAGAGGATGTTGTAACTCCTGGGCTTGTTCAAGAGAATGCGATAAGCCTGGAGTGTCGACACCAGGCCGCCGCCGCAGTCATTCGAGCCCAAACCATAGAGTCTGTCGCCTTCAAGCGTTGGTCTGAAGGGGTCGCGGCTCCAGGTGTTCACAGGCCTCACCGTGTCGATATGGGCATTGAGCAGCAGTGTCTTACGGCTGTTGTCCCAGTCCTGACACCCCACCCACAGGTTGTTGCCTTCGCGGCCGTAGGGCAGGCCCCATTTGTTTAAGTACTCGCCGAGCTTGTCGGCAGCCTTCTCTTCGCTCCTGCTGACAGAGGGGATGGCAATCAGATCCTTCAGCAGCGCCACAGCGTCGTTCGTATAGTTATTCATATCATCTCCTATTTTTGTTTCTCCTCCTTTACTCCTTCTCTCCTTGAAATTACCACCGAGAGCCCCATCGAGAGCACGAGGATGCCGAAGATAAGGGCCAGCGAGATGGGGGTGGGCACCTTGATGCTCCAGAATACCTCGAGCAGCATCTTCACGCCCACGAAACTCAGGATGATGCCCAGACCGTATTTCAGGTAGGTGAAGTACTTAGCGATGGCGGCCAGGGCGAAGTAGAGCGCCCGCAGGCCGAGGATGGCGAAGATGTTCGACGTGAGCAGGATAAACGGATCCCTCGACACGGAGAAGATGGCAGGGATCGAGTCTACGGCGAAGGCCACGTCTGTCGTCTCAATCACGATCAGCGTGATAAACAGCGGCGTAGCCAGCCACTTTCCACTCTTCTCATTCCTCTCTCCTCTGACAAAGAACGCACCCCCATGCATCTGGTCTGTTACAGGGAAGAAGCGCTTGAATACACGGACGAAGATGTTGTTCGACGGATCCACCTGTTCGTCCTCATCATGGCTGAACATCTTGATGCCCGTGTAGATGAGGAAGACGCCGAAGACGGCCAGGATCCACTCGAACCGCTCCACCATCGCCGCGCCGGCGAAGATGAAGACGCTCCTCAGCACCAGCGCCCCGAAGATGCCCCAGAAGAGCACCTCGTGCTGATACTTCCGCTCCACGCCGAAGAAGGAGAAGAGCATCAGAAACACGAAGAGGTTGTCCATCGACAGTGACTTCTCGATCAGGTAGCCCGCCAGAAACTCCATCGCCTTCTCATGCGAGTCGACGGGGTAGAACCAGTAGATGCCGGCGCAGAACACCAGCGACACGGCTATCCATACCGCCGTCATCGTCAGCGCCTCGCGGATGCCTACCTCGTGCTGCCCCTTGCGGCCGAACGACTTCAGGTCGATGACCAGCATCAGCAGCACCAATACATAAAACAATATCCAAGCCCACACGGGCATAACCATACTTTCCATATTCGAGTGCAAAGGTACGAATAAACAAAGAAATATATCCCGAAAGCCTGTGTTTTTATTACTTTTTAAAAGTTAGGCTAATGTTAGGCCGTGTATCAATGAGCATAAGCGAGGCATGAACGGGCAATTGTCGTGGGATGATATGTGTATGCATTATTACTTTTCTGGAAACGCTCGCCGCTCGATATTTTTTTTGTAAAATCGCTAAAGTGCCTACATGCCTACATAAAATTCGGCGAAACGCCTTATTTTAAAGGCGTTTTGGAGGATTCAAGCCTACACAAAGCCTACATAAAGCCTACACTCGGCCTACATAGTTTTGTATAAAATGGGGCTTAAACACGACGGTTTGGAGCCTGTAAAGTCGTGGATAGCTGCCTTTGCACATACAGGAAGGTCTATCCTTCGTGGAAAATTCTCTAGAGAATTTCAGAGAAAGGATAGGGGAAAGTGGGAGTTTGCCCTAACTAAAGTCCAAAATTCTCTAGAGAATTTTCCACGCACCCTTAGGGTATCTGATTCCGTCAAGGCTTCTTCGCAGGACTTTACTTACTGCAAAATCCCTTCTATCCGCAACCTGTCTGCGACCAGTTCGTAACCCGTCTTCGACATATCTACAACAAGTCTTCGGCATATCCGCAACAAGTCTGCGCCATATCCGCATCGCCATCGTCACGGTTTTTGCCATTTTTGCCCGTTTTTTGTGTAGGCTCTATGTAGGCTTTATGTAGGTTTATGTAGGCTTTATGTAGGCTTTATGTAGGCTCAAGTCCTCTGAAACACCTTTAAAATAAGGCATTTCGGAGAATTTTATGTAGGCATGTAGGCACATTTCAATTTTTTTTTTGGAGAGTTTCTCTCATATATTTTCATTTTCGCTTGCGCATTTCCCTTGTAATCCCTTTGCTGAAACTGACAGCAAGAAAAGAGTATGTGCCATCTCATGAGAACATTCTCTTGACTGTACTACAAGGAGACTAGGCTATAATAAAGAAAGTTGCCCCCAATAAATAAGAGATCTTGCTTAATACTTCGAATTAAAGGGCTTAACTTGAGTTTATGCTTGAAGATACGAATAATTACGGAAACTTCTAATCTTTTTGTTAGAAACTCTTTGCGATGTCAGTAAAAAGTCGTACTTTTGCAGCGTTAACATTGAACTGGTATGAAGAACAAACTCTTTGGAGAAGCGCCGTTATTGCGATTAGCCGTCTGTATGATGGCAGGCATTGTCATAGGGAATCATTTTGAAGCGGGGATGTGGCTGTTGCCAGTCTTGGCGGGGACAGTGGCGCTGGCGTTGCTGCTCTGGAAAGAGGCACTGCTGCAGTCGGTGGCCATAGCGGTGTGCTTCGTGCTGCTGGGGTGGCTGTTGATGGAAAGGCAGAGGGCGTCACTGCGTGTGCAGTGGCCTGAAAATGAGGTGAGGTATGAGGCGGTGGTGCTCTCCGAACCACAGGAAAAACCTAAGACGATGGCGGTGGATATCATGCTGATAGAGAGCGGGCAGAAACTGAAGGGCTATATCTATAAGGATGAACGGAGCAGGGGGCTGAGGATTGGCGACGGCCTCCGCATTCAGTCGCAGATCAATGCCAACGGATGGAGCAGCGAGAGCCGCCAAACTCGTTTGGATGGCAGAGGCGTGACAGACGAAGGCAAAGCCAACGGCAACTGGCATAGGGGGATCTTCGACTATCGTCGTTATCTGGAGATACATGGGTTTGTAGGTAGAACCTTCGTGTCCAGCTGGAACTGGCGGAAGGCGAGCGTTTCGCTGGAGAGGCTCTCACTGCTGGAGCGTGCACGGCTCTACTTCCTGAAACAGCGGAGCCGACTGTTGGAGCGCATCTCCGTTGATGGGACGGAGGATGAACAGTATGCTGTGCTGGTCGCGATGGTATTGGGCGACAAGTCGGCACTGACCAAGGATCTGCGGGAGGTGTATGCTGTCACAGGTGCCTCGCATGTGCTGGCACTGAGCGGACTGCACCTGGGCATCATCTATGCCCTGTTGTCGCTGTTGGTGACAGGGAGACGGTGGCAGATGGTCTCACAAGTGGTTATCGTATCGTGTATCTGGGCGTTTGTGCTCCTTGTAGGCATGTCTACCAGCGTCGTCCGTGCTGCCACGATGCTGACGGTCTATGCCGTACTGTCTTTGGGACATCGCGATAAGATGAGTGTCAACACGCTGGCATTCACGGCCATCGTGATGTTGGTGGCTCATCCGCTCTCGCTCTATGATGTGGGCTTCCAGATGTCGTTCATGGCCGTACTGGCCATCCTGGTGTTTGTGCCGCTATGGGAGGGCATCCTCCCGATGGAGTATCTGATGGCGCATCGGCTGGTGAGATGGTGCTGGGGGATGGTGGCTGTGTCGTGTGCGGCCCAGATGGGTGTGGCTCCGCTGATAGCCTATTACTTCGGACGCTTCTCTACACTGTTCTTACTTACGAACTTCATCGTCGTCCCTGCGGCCACGATCATTCTCTGGCTTTCGCCAGTGGTACTCGTCTTCCCTTCTCTCGCGTACCTTTTATTATATATAGTGAAGTGCCTCAACATCGTCCTGGGGCAGATAGCTTCGTGGCCAGGAGCGAGTATTGAGGCACTTCACCCTACGGTGTTGCAGACCGTGATGGTCTATGTGGTCATCGGATGCGTCACATATATCCTAACCATCGTAGGATATCGTTCAGGTTTGCCACGACCATAAGGAGTATCAGAATGCCGAAGCCCACGTATTCGGCCCGGATCATGAAGGTCTCGGAGGGCTTGCGGCGCGTGATCATCTCGTAGAGCAGGAAGAGCACGTGGCCGCCGTCGAGGGCCGGGATGGGCAGGATGTTCATGAAGGCAAGGATGATGGAGAGGAAGGCGGTCATCTTCCAGAAGAGATACCAGTCCCACATGGGTGGGAACAGGCTGCCGATGGCTCCGAATCCTCCTAACGACTTCGCCCCGTCGGCCGTGAACACATATTTCATGTCGCCCACGTAGCCTGCCAGCACGTTCCATCCGTACTGGATGCCGGCGGGGATGCTCTCGAAGAAGCCATACTCGCGGGTATAGGGCTCATAGAGTCCTGCGAGGCTCTTCACGTAGAATCCGAGTTTCAGTTCTGGTGTTAGCACAACAGTGGTCGTGTCTTTCGTTTCGTTGCGCTCAAAGACGATGGAGGCCGTACGCACTTTCAGACTGTCTGTCTTTGTCTGTGCCGCCGTCATCATGTCCTCGAGGATGCCGAGCTGGTCGGTGAACTCGTTGTAGCTGTCGATGGGCTTGCCGTTGATGGCTACAATCTTGTCTCCCTTCTGCAGGCCGATGGAGGCAGCGGGGGAGTCGGCCATCACACTGTCGACCTCTGCGGGAATCAGGGGACGCACGAACGATGGCTCAGCCTTGAGCATGCCTAAAAGGTTCAGGTCGCCAGGCAGGGTGAGACTCATCTGCTTGCCATCACGAATCAGGTCCACGCGCTGGGCCTCAGAGAGGTCGCGATAGAGGTCGGCAGAGAAATCCTTAAACGCTCCTTGGTCTGTGCCAATGAGTATATCGCCATCCTTGAAGCCCAGGGCCTTGGCCTCGGCGTTGAACTTCATGCCCAGCTTCATATCCTTCACGGGGATGTAGGTGTCGCCCCAATAGAAGAGGATCATCGAGTAGATGAAGAGGGCCAGCAGGAAGTTCACGAGCACGCCGCCAATCATGATCAACAGGCGCTGCCAAGCAGGTTTGGCACGGAACTCCCACGACTGCTCGGGCTGTTTCATCTGCTCGGTGTCGAAGCTCTCGTCAATCATTCCTGCAATCTTGCAGTAGCCACCCAGCGGCAGCCAGCCCACGCCATATTGTGTGTCGCTGCCCTTGGGCTTCCACTTAAACAGGCTACCGTCCCACTTCCAGATAGAGGGGTCGAAGAAGAGGTAGAATTTCTCCACCCTCACTCCAAAGAGTTTGGCGAAGAAGAAATGTCCGCCCTCGTGGAGCAGCACCAGCAGGCCGATGGCCAGCATAAACTGTAACAGTCGAATCAAAAATATATCCATTGTCTCTTTTGTTTACTGTTTACAGTTTACGGTTTACAGATGATTACCTCAGTGGGAAAACCTTTGCCTACAGTCATTTCAACTGTAAACTGTAAACCGTCAACTGTAAACATAGTTTCTAATTCAGTAACTCTGTTGCTATGCGTCGTGCCTCGGCATCGGTCTTGACGTAGATGTCGTAGTCGGGGTTCTTGTCGAAGGAGGCGCGCTGCATCGTCTCGGCGATGATGTCGCCCATCTGGAGGAATCCGCAACGGTCCTCGAGGAAGGCACGGTTCACGATCTCATTGGCAGCATTCACGATGCAGGGCATGTTGCCACCACGGTCGATAGCCTCGTAGGCCATGGCCAGACAACGGAACTTCTCGAGGTCGGGCTCGAAGAATTCCAGCGGATGCTTGAACAGGTCGAGTCGCTCGCCGCTCAGCGGCAGGCGCTTGGGGAACGAGAAGGCATACTGGATGGGGAGCCGCATGTCGGGCACGCCTAACTGAGCCTTGACACTGCCGTCGTGGAACTGTACGGCAGAGTGTACGATGCTCTGCGGATGTACCAGCACCTGTATCTGCTTGGCATCGACGCCGAAGAGCCACTTGGCCTCGATTACCTCAAAGCCTTTGTTCATCATAGAGGCAGAGTCGATGGTAATCTTGGCTCCCATGTCCCATGTCGGGTGCTTCAGGGCATCGGCTTTCGTTACATGGGCTATCTCCTCCATCGACTTCAGGCGGAACGGACCGCCAGAGGCCGTCAGCAGAATCTTCTCAATCGGGTTCTGGTCTTCACCAACGAGACTCTGGAAGATGGCCGAGTGCTCGCTGTCGACGGGTAGGATGGGAGTGTGGTATTTCTGGGCGAGCTGCAGGATGAGTTCACCTGCCACCACGAGCGTCTCCTTGTTGGCCAGGGCGATGGCCTTGCCAGCCTTGATGGCGTGGATGGTGGGCGAGAGGCCTGCGAAGCCTACCATCGCCGTGAGCACCATGTTGATGGGACCGGCCTCTACGATCTCGTCGAGGGCCTTAGCTCCGGCATATACCTTCACGTCGGGCATGTCACTCATCAGGCGCTTTAACTCATCGTAGCGCAGTTCGTTGGCGATGACGATGGCAGCGGGCTTGAACTTATGGGCCTGCTCTGCCAATAGTTCTACTTTATTATTTGCCGTCAGGCAATAGACCTCATAGAGGTCTGAATGCTCCTCAATCACTTCGAGGGCCTGTGTCCCTATCGACCCCGTGGAGCCGAGGATGGCTATCTGTCTTTTCTCTTTCATTTCCTCTCTTTTTCAGAAATCGGGTGCAAAAGTACTAAAAAATATTCACATCGCGCGCATCCGTACCTATAAAAGATACTAAAATGGGCATTGACGTGATTTATGTTGAATAAAAACTAAATAGTCTGAAAACATTTTGGAGAACTGGGGAAACATGCTATCTTTGCACCCGATGAGAAAGATGGCTATGACTTTATGGCTGTTGTGCTGCCTGCAGACGATGGCCCAGAGGCAGTTGACGGTGGTCGATGTGGAAACGTTGATACCCATTGCCGGCGTCAACGTGCTTGGCAAGAGATTGTCGGCACAGACAGACTCCTTGGGACACATTACGTTGCCAGACTCTTGTCGCACGCTGTCTTTCTCGCACGTCAACTATGAGAGCCGGCTGCTCAACATTACGGAGATTCGCGACACCGTCTACCTCATTTCCAAACTGCTCAACCTGAAGGAGGTCGTTGTCTTTGGTAAGGCGAAATACACCGATAAGTACAAGGAGTTACAAAAGCGCTTGCGTATCTCCAAACAGGAGGCCCAGCTCCTCGCCGCCAACCCGAGCTCTGGCGGCAACCTGCTGCCCCTGCTGGCGAAGCTCATTCCTAAGAAGTGGCGCAAGAACAAGAAGATGGCCCGTAAGGAACGGCTTAAGCGTATTCTCGAGGAATATTGAGATTTATTGCTATAAGTTTGGCGGTTCGGCAAATTCTTCGTACCTTTGCAGCCGTAAACAGAGTAAGAACTGAAAAAACAACAGGTTTTTTCCCTACCCACTGGATAGTGGAAGCTTTTTAGATTATGATCTATTGTATATCAAAGAAGATGGAGGTGGCAGGCAGCCATCAGCTGAGCCTGCCATACGAGAGCAAATGCACAAGGCTACATGGGCATAATTGGATTATCACTGTGTTCCTGGCATCGGCACAGTTGAACGAGGAAGGTATGGTGCTCGATTTCTCGCGCATCAAGAAGACCATCCACGGCTATCTGGACCACGGCAACCTGAATGAACTGCTTCCCTTCAACCCCACGGCCGAGAACATCGCTGCCTGGGTGGTGCGCCAGTTTCCGGAGTGCTATAAGTGCATCGTCAAGGAGTCTGACGGCAATATGGCCCAGGCCTACGATGACCATTTTCCCATCGAACCCGAATATCTGCTGTAGCCATGAAGAAGACTTATCGTATCAATGAGATATTCTACTCGCTGCAGGGCGAGGGGCGCCATACGGGCCGTGCGGCCGTGTTCATCCGCTTCAGCGGCTGTAATCTGCGCTGCCCATTCTGTGACACCGACTTCAGGGAGTATCGTGAGATGACGCTCGACGAGATTGTCGCTGAGGCTAATCAGTGGAAAGACTGCGGATTTGTGGTGCTGACGGGTGGCGAGCCATCGTTGCAGGTGGACAATAGACTGGTGAAGGCCCTCCACAACGGGGGCTTCTATGTGGCTATTGAGACCAACGGCACCCGGCCGTTGCCCGAAGGCGTCGACTGGGTGACACTGTCGCCGAAGAACTGTTTCGTAGACCATGCCCCGGCACTGGCCATTCAGAAGATCGACGAGGTGAAGGTGGTGTTCGACGGCGTTCACGACCCGAAGCAGTATGCCGGCATCTGCAAGGGGCACTACCTGAATCTGCAGCCTTGCGATACTGGCGACGACAGGCGCAACCGTGAGGTGACCCGGAAGTGCGTAGAGTATATCAAGCATCATCCGCAGTGGCGGTTGTCACTGCAGACACATAAGCTGATACACATTCAGTAATAAGGGAACTTATTTGTTGATGTCGAGCAGCCCGTCAGGCAGTTCGATGGTTATTGTCTTGGCTTGTCTGTCTACGTCGGTGATCAGTTCCTCCGGGGCGGGGATGAGCGTGCCGTCCTCCAGTTCAAAAAGTATGTTGAGGGTAGAGTCGTCGACAGAGGCGATAGTTCCTACAGTCGTATGGGTGGCAGCATCTACGATGGCAAAGCCTACTATCTCGCTCCACGACATCGCCTCGTCGTCGCATGGGGCAAGGGCACGAGGAAAATAGACGTCGCAGCCCGTCAGTTCGCGGGCTCGCTCCTGACTGTCAATACCCTCCAACTTCATGATGGCATTGGAGTCGCTCTTGAAGCGGTACTCCTCGATAAAGAAAGGTACGAGGATACCATCGACTTCGAGTACCAGATAGTCGGCATCCACACGGTCGAACACGTCATCATCGAAGAGAAACGAGAGCTCTCCCTTTACACCGTGGGTCTTTCCCAGTCGCCCTATCTTGTAAACGTCTTCTTCCCTGATCATAAATCTACTGTTGACACTATAGCGGTAGCAAATTATTTACCTTTCACGCATCACTTTTCTCTTCTGATGCAGGCTCCGAGTGCATTGAGTCTGTCCTCGATATGCTCGTAGCCACGATCAATCTGCTCGATGTTCTCTATGCGGCTCGTACCCTTGGCACTCATGGCGGCTATCAATAGTGCAATACCGGCACGGATGTCGGGGCTCGACATGCGACCGCCACGAAGTGTGATCTTACGGTCGTGGCCTACAACGACAGCCCTGTGGGGGTCGCAGAGGATGATCTGGGCACCCATGTCGATGAGTTTGTCGACAAAAAACAGACGGCTCTCGAACATCTTCTGATGGAACAGTACTGAACCGCGGGCCTGGGTAGCCACTACAATAAGTACGGAGATTAAGTCGGGAGTCAGACCTGGCCAAGGAGCGTCAGCCAGTGTCATAATCGTACCATCGATGAACGACTGGATCTCGTAGTGCCGTTGATGGGGAATGTAGAGGTCGTCTCCTTCCGCCTTGACTTTTATGCCCAGTCGGCGGAAGGTGTCTGGGATAATGCCGAGGTGAGGGATGGAAACATCCTTGATACGAATGCCATCGCCACACATTGCCGCCATGCCGATAAAGGAGCCAACTTCGATCATGTCGGGCAGAATCCGGTGCTCAGCACCGTGGAGGTTATCAACGCCCTCGATGGTTAGCAGGTTCGAGGCGATACCACTAATCTTGGCTCCCATACGGTTGAGCAGCTGGCATAGTTGCTGGAGATAGGGCTCGCAGGCGGCATTATAGATGGTGGTTGTGCCTTTGGCATAGATACTGGCCATCACAATATTGGCAGTTCCTGTCACGGAGGCTTCGTCGAGTAACATGTATGTGCCTTTCAGACGGGCGGCAGAGATCTCGTAGACGTCGCGGCCTTCGATACGGCTGAATTTTGCACCCAGCTTCTCGAATCCCAGGAAGTGGGTGTCAAGGCGTCGACGCCCGATCTTGTCACCGCCAGGCTTGGCGATCACGGCCCTGCCCATGCGGGCTAACAGTGGGCCAATGAGCATCACACTACCACGAAGGGCTGCACATTTCTGGACAAACTCGTCGCTCTCAAGAAAAGCAAGGTCAAGGTCATCGGCCTGGAACGTGATAGAGCGGCCCTGTCCTGTCTCGGATGTGACGGGAGAGGTCTTCACACCGATGTCGCGAAGCAGCTGGATCAGGTTGTTTACGTCACGGATGTCTGGGATGTTGTGGATGGTCACGGCCTCACGCGTCAGTAGCGTGGCACAAATGACTTGCAGCGCCTCGTTCTTGGCGCCCTGCGGACGTATTGTGCCACGTAGCGGATGACCTCCCTCGATGATGAATGATGCCATAGGCGTCGGAGACTATTTCTTTTTCTTCTTAGGCTTCGGATCATCAGCGGCAGTCGCCTTCTCCAGCTTTATCTTCGACAGGTCCAGCTGGATCACACCGTCAGTGTAACGGGCAAGGTCGTCGGCCACTTTCTCGTCACTCATAGAACCGTGACCCCAGGTTGTCAGGTTGCGCTTCATCTGATTGGCCGTGTAGTATGTCAGAGCGTCACGCTCCTCACCGGCAGGCATGGACTTGAGCTTCTCGAACAGCTGCTCAAGTAGCTTCCCGTAATGGCGCATCTGCATGCCCTCCTTTGGGAGAGGAATGGCTTTGGGCTTTTCTTGAAATTTTTCTGCTGCTTCCACGTCGAAGGGCCAGTCGATGTCAAGCTGCTTGTGGCTCATCAGATAAAGATGGTCCCACAGAGTCTGCTCGAAGTCGGTATTGTCGTGCAGCTCAGGGACTTTCGTTTCCATCATGCGGATAATCTCATGAGCACAGTTCTGACGCTCCGACTTGTCAGTCAGGTTGACAGCGTAATCTACCATCTTCTGTATCTCTCGGCCATATTCGGGCATTAAGAGCTTGTCGCGATGGGTGTTGTAGTCTAATCCTTTTATATCCATATTACTCTATTCACTTTTCACTGTTTACATTATAAAACCTTCTTTGGCATTTTTGCCACAAAGTCTTTCAGATAGAAGGGCGTGTAATAGGCCACATCCTCGGTATCCCCGTTCAGCAGGCGGCGCTCTGCCAGAGGCTGCATCCATTTCGCCAGAGGTTCGATGCCTTCTATGAGATGGGCGTTAGGATGGTTGATGATGTCCATGCATTTCTTTGCACCATTGCCAAAAAAGTACACGGGTCCCTTGTCGAGATAGTCTCTGTAGGTCTCGGCAGTCACGATGTCGGCACCGACCTCCCTTGTTGGCTTTAGGGCACGGTTATAGATGCCTGCATAGACCTCCATCCGCCGGGCATCAAGCATCGGGCAAAGCAGGGCATCGTCTTCAGCCATCTCTCGTAGTAGCACCGGTACGCAGAGAAGTTCGAGGGTAGGCACGGCAATCAGTTTGAGATCCCGCCCATAACAGATTCCCTTAGCCATCGACACACCGATGCGGAGTCCGGTGTAGGAACCAGGTCCGCAACTCACTGCCACCGCATCGAATGGAATGGCATGGCTGTCGGTAAACGACAGGGCTTCGTCAACCATCGAACCCAACTGCTCCGCATGGTTCTTGCCGTTGTGATCTTCCTGCTGGAAGATTACTTGGGAGTCTTCAGATACAGCTACCGAACAGATGTCTGTACTTGTTTCTATATGTAATATCGTCGACATTCTTATCGTTGTCTTCTATTTGATGAGGTGCAAAGTTACGAACTTTTCTGCCAATATCAATCGTTTTATCAGAAATTAACGTCATTTCGGCCGTTTTTGCCTTTATCTGAATCTATGTGTGTGAGTTTGTAGACAGGGTCAGGTTGTTACAGGCTCTTTATATTATATTAATAAGGTGTATGCCTTTATGTGTCTTGATTTTAGTCAAGAGCGAGATAGATTTTGCTTAAAAGATGAATTTTTTCTCGAAAAAGTTTTGTTGGTTCGGAAAATAGTCGTACCTTTGCACCCGCTAAACGAGAAACGCTT
>CAMNPN010000074.1 GCA_946548085.1 uncultured Prevotella sp.
ACTCACAGGGAAATGTCATAATAGGCCCTCAATACGACAAAATAACTGGGCATAGAACAGAGAATTATGATTATTTTGAAGTAGAAATAGACAATAAGAAGGGAATTTTAGACTCACAGGGCAGAATTATAGTTTTACCATTGGACTATAAAGGAAGCCTAAGCTATCACAAAGGATTCTTCGAAACAAGTGGTGATGGTATTGGTAGTTATCATGTTAGTAATAAAGTAAGCTCTTATCCATTAAATAACCGAATTGTCTTAGAATTAACTTCTTCGGGGATAGAGAAACTAAAAAAAGCAAGTGAATACTTACAAGATAATCAATATAAAAAGACTATAGAATTGTGTGATAAACTTATTAAAGAAGAGCCAACTGCTTTGGCATATTTTTACAGAGGTTATAGTTATTATCGTTCAGGTACTCCAAGTAAAGCTCTAGAGAATTTTCGTTATGTATTATATAGAGATGACTGTCCCCCAGATATACATGAGGCAACCGCTGAACTGATGGAGTCTGCAGAACAGACTCAAAATATGGTTCGTCGTAGCAAAATATTAGCTAAGAAAGAACGCAGTGAAAAATGGAATCGTATATTAAGCAATTTAGCAACCTTAGGAGAAACTCTCTATGCCGTTGGAAATGCTTTATCGTCGAATTCCTCAGATGTTCAAAGTGAATCTACAAGTTACAATTCCAGTGGGACAGGATCTGCCAAGGAAACTTCTGGCTCTTCAAAGAAGTCCTCAGGAGCGAATCATGCTAACTGGAGCAGTCTTGAGCGTTCGTACAGCAGCTATGAGTCTCAACTGATCAGATTGAGCAATTCTACACCTGTTGACAAACAAGAGGTTCGTAGTATCCAAAGGAAGATGAGGGAAATCAGAGAGAAGATAGCGACACAAAGTGGCGGGCATCAACGTGCCGTATCGCAATGGGAGAATTGGAACCCATAACACACGGTTTGCATCAGCGATAATGAAATCGGAATTGACGAATCAAAATGGCGGCCACTTATAACTCAAATGGAATTTGACAAGTGACCTGCCACCAAAAACCGTTATAGGGGTGGCTATGCTACAAAGAGCGAGCGCGAACGTCTGTAACTTACAGCATAAATAGAGTTAAAAGACTAATTGAATCCTTGCTTTATGATAAGATTATAATTATCTTTGCATAAAGGTTGGATCCTTTCTGTATCCTGTCAGTCCAAAATGCTGGATATGCTTCTTCAGTCTCAGGATGCGGCGTACACTCTGATCGATGCGCTGTTCGGTGAGCGTTCCATCTTCCACAGCTTTGACCACGGCATCGAAGGCTTCAACGAAGTTTAGTGGGCCAAGCACGATATCGGCACCAGCCTGTATTGTGCCCACGGTAGCCTCGGCATTGGTGTATTGCTGGGTAATGGCTCCCATCTCCATAGCGTCGGTGATGATGATGTTCTGGTAGCCCAGTTCGCCGCGCAACTTGTCCTGTAGGATGACTGACGACATGGTAGCGGGGATGTCAGAGCCAGTGACGTTAGGAGCGGCGATATGGGCCGTCATCACCAACTGCGTGCCCCACTGGATGCCAGCCTTGAAGGGCACCATCTCGCAATCCATCATCTCATCCCACGTCTTCAGGCTCTGTGCATAGCCGAAGTGTGTGTCGGCCTTGGTGTCGCCATGACCCGGGAAGTGCTTGATGCAGCCCGCCACGCCGGCATCCTTCAGTCCCTGCAGATAGTTCGTCACCATCAGCGCGGCCTCCTCTGGGTCGTCGCTGAAGGCACGGGCACCGATGACGATGTTCTCGGGATTGGTGTTCACGTCTGCCACGGGGGCAAAGTCGATGTCGAATCCGTAGCGGTGCAGATATGTACCAATGGTGTTGCCGCAGTAGTAGGCATTCCGCGGGTCGCCTGTGGCACCGATGGCCCCCATCGACTCAAACTTCTCTACATTGAAGTTCGCGTTGTTGCCGATGCGGGCTACACGGCCTCCCTCTTCGTCGATGCAGAGCAATGGTGAGCCTTTTAGGGCGCGTATCTGTGAGGTAAAGGCCGTGAGTTGTGCCTCGTCCTCGATGTTGTGGGCATAAAGAATGATGCCGCCCACGGGGTACTTCTCATTTACTCCCTTCATCGTGGCGTTGACGGCCTGCAGTTTGATGACCCTGATGTCATCCGTACTGGTGTCGATGCCGCCGGATTGATTGAAATGAATGGTGGTGTCGAGGCACTCGGGGCGTACGTAGAACAATTGTCCCACCTTCTCGCGTAGCGTCATTTTCTGCAGTTGCAACTCCACTTCGTCAGTCGGCGCAACTGGGTTGTCGCCGTTGTCCGGCGTACATGATGTAAATACGTTTGTGCCGCAGATGGTGAGGATGGCGGCAAGCGTCCATAGTTTGTTTTGCTTCATTTTGATTGTAAAAGGTATATAGAAATATTACCGACTTAAAGCCGGCAGGCGTTGTCAGGACAGTTGTCTATCCCGGTAGCCTTTGTATGGGGGGTAGGCTATGCGTGGAGGTCGAGGACGAAGCGGGTGCCTTTGGTGAACTTCGGATCGATGTCGAGGTCGCCGTTCATCTTCAGGGCCATCTGTTTGCAGATGGGCAGTCCGAGGCCGTCGCCAGTGGTCAGGTCGCGTATCTCGCGGAAAGGCTTGAAGATGTCTTCACGCTTCTCCTCGGGGATGCCGCAGCCCGTGTCTGAGACGAGGAACTGGTAGGCATGTGGGCCGCGCTTCTTGAAGTCGAGGCTGATGCTTCCTCCTGCAGGGGTGTAAATGGCGGCGTTGCTGAGCAGGTGGAGCAGGATATGCGTGACGTACTCCTTGTTGATCTTGGCACTCATGTTTGAGGCGTTGACAGTGAGATTGACGTCGCTCTTTACCTTGTCGCGTATTTGGTCTATGAGGCTCTGGCAATACTGCGGTATGGATGTGTCCTCAAGTTCTATCTCGGCATCGTTGTTCTCCAGTTCAGACAGGGTCTGGATGTGATTAGAGAATTCGAGCAGTGCTTTCACCTCAGGCTGGCGGCTGTCGAGCTTCTTGAAGGTTGGCTCCAGCTGGGCAGAGATGTTGCTGATGAACTTTGCTTTCAGGGCGTTGCTCTCGTTGGCCAGTCGGATGGTCTTCTTCTGTTTGCGGTCGAGCAGGATATATCGCATGAGGACGATGGCTCCCACGACCAATGCTGCTGCGAGTGCTGCCGCGAGGATGCAGAGCCCTATGATGAACACCCAGCGCGTGGTGAGCGAGCTGTCCTTGTCGGCGATGGTTGCCTCGTTGTCGGCAATCTGCTTCTTCAGTGCACCGATCTCGTCGGCATGCTTCAAGGCGTTGGTGGAGTCTTTCCAGGCGAGGTAGTTGCTGTACGACTGTGCCACCATGTTGGCATTGTTGCTCTTGCGTCCGTTGGCAATGAGTGTCTGGTACACTTCGTCTACCTTGTCATACTCCTTGCTGGCAGTCAGCTTGTCGGCCATTTCCTTGAAGACGGCGTTACCCTGTGCGTTCATGCCGAAGGTATAGTAATAGATGGCCTTGGTGTAGAGCAGGTCGTTCTTCACGTCGTCATTGCCAGTCTGGTTGGCCAGGCTCTCAAGGATATTCAGCTGGTCCTTGGCGCTCTCGCTCTTTCTGAGCTTGATATACATCTGAAGGCGTTCCTTGGTACATAGGTAGTGCATGGCGGCCTTGTCTGCCTGCGAGTCTTTGTCAGAGGCGTTGATGGCATCATCAGCGCGTCGGAGCAGGTCGAAAGCCTCCTTATAGTAGTTTTCTCTTGAGTAGTAGAGTGATGCAGCTTTGGTGGCGCACTCTACACCCAGACGCATCTGACCACGATTGTAGTAGTCGTTGAAGGCGTGGATGTACAGCGACCTTGCTGTTGCGATGTGTTCTTTCGGGTCAACGGCCTCGGCGCGCTTGTGGAGATCACTTTTCTCTTGGGCGCCGACCATTGTAGCGCAGAGTAGCAGACTTGCCAGTAAGAATAAAACTTTTCTGTTCATAGTGATAAAGTTAGAGCCTCTTGTCGGATTCGAACCAACGACCCCGAGATTACAAATCACGTGCTCTGGCCAACTGAGCTAAAGAGGCGGGTGGGCAGCTACCTGCATCGCGCCGCTACGACCTAATACCCTTGCTGTGTTCCCACCCTGGGGGATTCAAAGGGAGCTGGCCGTACAGGACTGCCCATTTTTGCTTAGCGGGTGCAAAGGTACAACAAAAAAGTGAAAAGTGAAAAGTGAAAAGTGAAAAGTTTTGCATTTTAACTATTTTTTGAGTGAAAGGGCTCGTTATGTGCAGGAAAAAGTGTAATTTTGCAGGCTGAAAGTGATAATTGTTAAATAATGACCGCTCCAGAATACATCCAATTAAAAGCATACGCCCGTCAGGACGGTTTTTTCCTCGCCCTGCTGTGGACGGCAAGTTTCGTCTGCTACATCATGGGCATCACAAACCAGATGTTGGGAATGTTAGCCATAGGGCTCGCCATTATGACGCCATTCTTTGTGGCAGGTCGTCTGCGGAAGTTCCGAGATGAGGGTAGGGAGGGGCTGATCTCCTTCCGTCGCAGCTATGCCTATACGATCTTCGTGTTCTTCTATGCCGCCGTTCTGTTGGCAGTGGTGCAGTTCCTCTATTTCGCCTATATTGATAACGGTTACCTGATGAGCTCTTTCTCACGGATGATGAGCTCTGAGGAAGGAAAGCAGATTATCAGCCAGTACGGCATGTCGCAGATGGTGGAAGAAGGTCTTTCAGAGATGGCCAACATCCGTCCGATAGACTATGCGCTGAACATTCTGACGGTGAACATCATTATCGGCTTCATCGTTGGTGTGCCCATCGGCCTGGTGATGCAGCGGGAAAAGGTGAAACTGTAAAAAGTAAACAAAATAAGATGGATATATCAGTAGTAATACCTCTTTATAATGAAGCAGAGTCTCTGCCAGAGCTTTACGCCTGGATAGAGCGAGTGATGCAGGCAAATGGATTCAGCTATGAGGTGATATTCGTTAACGATGGCTCTACCGACGGGTCGTGGCAGGTGATTACCGACCTCAGTCAGCGCACTGACCACGTCAGGGGCATCAAGTTCCGTCGTAACTACGGCAAGAGTCCTGCCCTGTATTGTGGTTTCGAGCAAGCTCAGGGCGATGTGGTGATTACGATGGATGCCGACCTTCAAGACTCTCCAGACGAGATACCCGAGCTCTACCGTATGATCAAGGAGGATGGCTACGACCTTGTGAGCGGCTACAAGCAGAAGCGCTACGACCCGCTGTCGAAGACCCTGCCCACGAAGCTGTTCAATGCAACAGCACGTAAGATCAGTGGTATCAAGAACCTGCACGACTTCAACTGCGGTCTGAAAGCCTATCGCTTGGCGGTGGTGAAGAATATTGAGGTGTATGGCGAGATGCATCGCTATATCCCTTATCTGGCCAAGAATGCAGGCTTCGATAAGATCGGCGAGAAGGTGGTGCACCATCAGGCCCGCAAGTATGGCTCGTCGAAGTTTATGGGCCTGAACCGTTTTGTCAACGGCTATCTCGACTTGCTGACACTGTGGTTTCTCAGCACCTTTGGCAAGAAGCCAATGCATGTGTTCGGCTTCCTGGGCACAATCATGTTCCTTATCGGTTTTATTGCCGCCTTCATCATTGGCGCCGACAAGCTGTGGTGCCTGGCCAACAATATCCCCCAGCGCTTAGTGACAGACTCCCCTTATTTCTATATCGCCCTTACGATGATGATGATTGGCACGCAGCTATTCCTCACAGGATTCTTGGGCGACCTTATCAGTCGTTCGTCGAGCGGTCGCAACGACTATCAGATTGAAGAGAAGATATAATATATATATATTAATAAGGTGAGAGATAAATAATCGGAGAGTTCAGAGAAGTATGATGAATATAAGAAATATGAGGCATAAGATGGTCGTGATGATGGTGGCGGGGCTTATCTCTTTCCTCTCACCTCTGGGCTCTTACCTCTTTATATCATGTTCGAGTATCGACTGCTCGGTGAACAGCCTTGTGCGCACCCGTTATCAGTTCACCAGCAGCACAGGCGACTCGCTGAAGCTGATGGATACCCTGAATGTTGTGACGAAGCGCAAAGATGGCACCGATACGCTTATCTTTAATCAGGGCGACGGCATCTCCAAGTTCCATCTGCCCATCAGCTATTCTCATCCCGAAGATGAGCTCGTGTTCCATTTTGACAACGGTAGCCTGCACATGACCGACACCGTCTGGATCAAGAAAGACGATTACCCTCATTTCGAGTCTGTCGACTGTAATGCCAGTTTCTTCCACACGTTGACATCAATCCGCCACACACATAATGTGCTGGATTCTGCTGTCATCGTAAACCCCTCTGTTACCAATGACGATCAAACCGTACATGTCCTTCTCTATCCGAAAGTCAGCGATTAGTCTGTTGTTGCTATTGGCGGCAACGGGTGTTCAGGCTCAGGCGAAGTTCTTCTCTATCCAGAAAGACTCCATCCCGCTGTTTCGTGGCTTTGCCGTTTCTTTCGATGTAGTAGGTGCTGCCATGAAGATGTTGTCCGACTACGGTCAGTATGAGGGAGCGCTGCGGGTGAACCTTCACGACGAGTGGTTCCCCATTGTGGAGGCAGGTATCGGTAAGGCAACCCACGACGATGAGGTGACGCGGGTGTACTATAGTACCTCTGCCCCCTATTTTAAGATAGGTATCGACAAGAACATGCTGAAGGACAAGCATGGCCCTAACCGTCTCTACGTGGGTCTGCGTTATGGCTTCACGTCGTATAAGGTAGACATTGCGCGTCCCGACTTTGTCGATCCCTACTGGAAGTGGGATGCGGGCTATGGCATAAAAGATGCCGCCTGCAAATACCACTGGGCTGAGATTGTGGTGGGCGTCGATGCCAAGATTTTCGGTCCGCTCCATCTTGGGTGGAGTGTGCGCTACAAGCAGCGTCTGGCCCATTCCGAGGATGCCCCGCTCGATAAGACCTGGTATGTGCCTGGTTTCGGCACCTACGATACAAAGTTGGGCGGCACTTTTAATGTCATCATAGATATCTGAGCCTCATGGACGAGAAACGGAAGAAGAAACTTATCTGGCAGCTGCCATTCCTTGCGCTGCTGATTGTGGGTACGGTGCTCATTATCAGTCATCAACGCTCGATGCCTTACCGTCAGGTGACAGACTTCGTGTTTGGCACGACCTATAAGATTGTCTATCAGTGTGACTCCGACCTGACTGCATCCATTCGTGCCGAACTGAAGAAGGTAGATCATTCGTTGTCGCCCTTTAACAAAGAGTCGGTGATTACAGCCGTCAATGAGAATCGTGAGGTGGTGCTCGATCCCTATTTCGTCGAGGTATTCAATCAGTCGATGGACGTGTCGCGCCAGACGGAGGGCGCCTTCGATATCACGGTGGCACCATTGGTCAATGCGTGGGGCTTCGGCTTCAAGCATGAGCAGATGCCTACCCCTCGACAGGTAGACAGTCTGCGACAGATTATCGGCTACGAGAAGGTGACCCTCAGAAACGGCAGGGTACACAAGCAAGATCCCCGCATCATGCTCGACTGTTCTGCCATCGCCAAGGGCTTTGGCGTGGATGTCGTGGCTCGTCTGCTGCGTGATCGTGGTGTACAGAATTTCATGGTTGAGATTGGCGGCGAGGTTGTCACCTGTGGCGTCAATGCCCAGCGCCTGCCTTGGCGGGTGGGAGTTGTGAAGCCTACTGACGACTCGTTGAGCACGGGTCATGAGCTGCAGACCATCCTCAATGTCACCGACAAGGCGATGGCCACAAGCGGTAACTATCGTAATTTCTATTATAAGAATGGTCGCCGCTATGCCCATACCATCGACCCCAAGACGGGCTATCCCGTGCAGCACAGCCTGCTCTCTGCCACTGTGCTTACGTCGAGTTGTGCCCTCGCCGATGCCTATGCTACCTCGTTCATGGTGATGGGTCGCCAACGTGCCCAGCAGCTGCTCGAACGTCACCCAGAGCTGATGGCCTACCTCATCTACGACGACGGGCAGGGCGATCTTGCCGTGTGGTTCTCTCCATCCCTGCGTCATAAAATCGAAGAATAGTGGCCACCCTTCAGATATACGACAGACTGCTCCAGTTCCCTTTGTTTCAGGGCATGAGCCGTGACGATCTGGAGATAGTGGCTGGTCATATTCGTTTCGGATTCCATAAGGTGGCTGCTGGCCGTCAGGTCATCCAGGCGGGTGCCCCCTGTGTCAACCTCTGCTTCCTCATCAACGGAACGCTCCGCACCGTTACACCCAGCGACGATAACCGCTATTCCGTCGTCGAGCAGATGTCGTCGCCCTATATCCTCCAACAGGAGGCAATCTTCGGCTATCACCAGCGCTACACCCACAGCTTCTATGCACTGACGGATTCCAATTTCCTTACGCTCGAAAAAGAAGAGGTGCTGCGGCTCACGGAGGATTTCCTGGTGTTTCGCCTGAACCTGATGAACCACCTCGCTACACAGTCGCAGAAGCTGATACAGGCCCAGTGGCAGCACTGCCCTGAGACCCTTCAGGGCCGTATCGTGCGCTTCTTCGTGCAGCATACGCTCCAACCTTTCGGGCCAAAGACCTTCTATATCCTGATGGAGCGACTGGCAGAAGAGGTGAACGACCGCCGTCTGAACGTGTCGCATGTGCTGAACCGTATGCAGGCCAGCGGACTGATTGTATTGCATCGTGGCAGGATAGAAATTCCGCAGATGGAGCGCCTGCTGATGTAAAATTATTTAAAATATCAGCGATAATCTGTGTAATCTGTAGCTTTTTTAGTATTTTTGCATCTTAAAAACAAAACAATGCGTATGACAGACGAGAATAAGAGACAGAACCCATTCTTCCAGCCCTATGGCACGCCTCACGATACGGCTCCTTTCGACCGTATCACGCTGGCTGACTTCGAGGAGGCCATGCTGGAGGGCATCCGTCGTGAGGACGAGCAGATCGACAAGCTCGTCAACAACCCCGCAAAACCTACTTTCGATAATACGATCATCAATGTCGACGACGAAAAAGACGGTAGCGGCTACTACGACCTGCTGTCGCGTGTGAGCAGTGTGTTCTTCAACCTCCTTTCGGCAGAGACAAACGACGAGATGGACGCTTTGGCGCAGAAGATGAGTCCGCTGCTGACGAAGCATGCCAACGACATCCGTCTGAACGAGCGTCTCTTTGAGCGTATCAGGTATGTTCACCAGCATCATCGCAGGCTGACACCCGAGGAGAAAATGCTGCTCGACAACTGTTACGACGGCTTTGTGCGTAGTGGTGCCCTGCTCGATGCAGCAGGCAAGGAACGTCTACGACAACTCACAGAAGAAGCCTCGATGCTCGGTCTGCAGTTCTCGCAGAACCTGCTGAAGGAGAACAAGGCCTTCACCCTTCACCTCACAGATGAAGCTGATCTCGACGGTCTGCCAGACACAGCGCGTGAGGCAGCGGCACAGGCTGCCAGCGAGCAAGGCCTCGAAGGCTGGGTGATCACACTCGACACACCCTCTTATTCGCCTTTCATGACCTATAGCACTCGTCGCGACCTGCGCGAAAAGCTCTATATGGCCAAGAATACCGAGTGCATCCACGACAATAGCGAGAACAACCTCGAGATATGCCGCAGGCTCATCAATATCCGTCGCGAACTGGCTCAGTTGCTGGGCTACAAGACCTATGCCGATTATGTGCTGAAACACCGTATGGCGGGCAACGTGCGCAATGTATATAAGCTCTTCAACGACCTCATCGCTGCCTATAAGCCGACAGCTCAGAAAGAGGTGGCTGCTATCGAGAAGATGGCACAGAAACTGGAGGGCAGGGATTTTAAACTTGAGCCCTGGGACTTCTCTTACTACTCCCATAAGCTGCAGCTACAGCGCTATAATCTCGATGCCGAGATGCTGCGACCCTATTTCGAGCTGTCGAAGGTCATCGACGGTGTCTTCGGGCTCGCTAACCGTCTCTATGGCATCACCTTCAGGGAAAACAAGGACATCCCCGTCTATCACCCCGATGTGAAGGCCTATGAGGTGTTCGACCGCGACGGCTCTTATCTCGCCGTCTTCTATGCCGACTTCCATCCGCGCAAGGGCAAGCAGGGTGGGGCGTGGATGACGGAGTATCAGGGTCAGTGGATGGAACGCCTCGATGTACGGAAGCCCTTCGGCCCCGATAACATGAAGAATGTGCGACCCCATGTGAGTGTGGTGATGAACCTTACGAAGCCCACTGCCGAGAAGCCTGCGCTGCTCACGTTGGGAGAGGTGGAGACTTTCCTCCACGAGTTTGGCCACTCGCTTCACGGCATGTTTGCCAACACCCGTTTCGAGAGTCTCAGCGGCACCAGCGTGTGGTGGGATTTCGTCGAGCTGCCCTCGCAGTTCATGGAGAACTTCGCTATCGAGAAAGAGTTCCTCCGCACCTTCGCCTACCATTACCAGACAGGTGAGCCTCTGCCCGACGAACTCATCGGCCGCATCGTGCGCAGCCGTAATTTCAACGTGGCCTATGCTTGCATGCGGCAGGTGAGCTTCGGACTGCTCGATATGGCCTACTATACGAAGAAGACAGCGTTTACCGACGATATCATCCCCTTCGAGAAGCAAGCCTGGGCGAAGGCGATGGTGCTGCCGCAGCTGCCCGACACCTGTATGACCGTGCAGTTCTCACACATCATGGCTGGCGGCTATGCAGCGGGCTACTACAGCTACAAGTGGGCTGAGGTGCTCGATGCCGACGCTTTCGCCGTGTTCAAGCGCGAGGGTATCTTCAACCCCTCCACAGCCCAGCGCTTCCGCGACTGTATCCTGTCGAAAGGGGGCACAGAGAATCCCATGACATTATATAAACGGTTCAAGGGTGGCGAGCCCACCATTGACGCATTACTCAAGCGAAATGGAATCAAAGCAACAAAAACTCGATGAGCGCTATCTCCGCATGGCGAAGATCTGGGCCGAGAACTCCTACTGCGTGCGCCGTCAGGTTGGTGCGCTGGTGGTGAAAGACAAGATGATTATCAGCGATGGCTACAACGGTACGCCGAGTGGCTTCGAGAACGTGTGTGAGGACGATAACAACATCACCAAGCCCTATGTGCTTCATGCCGAGGCCAATGCCATCACAAAGCTCGCCCGCTCGTCGAACAACAGTGACGGCGCCACGATCTACATCACAGCCTCGCCCTGCATCGAGTGCGCCAAGCTCATCATCCAGGCAGGCATCCGCCGTGTGGTCTATGGCGAGCAGTACCGTCTCACCGATGGCATCGACCTCTTGCGTCGTGCCGGCATCGAGGTGATTTTTATGGAAGTGTAAAAAAGGAAAAAAGTAGGACTATATGAAAAAGTCGAACCGATTCATGCCGCTATGGATAGCGATGGGTGTCGTTGCAGGCATCCTCATCGGCACGTTCTATGCCAACCATTTCTCTGGCAACCGTCTGAACATCATCAACACCAGCGGCAACAAACTCAACAACCTGTTGCATATCATCGAAGACCAATATGTCGATACCGTCAATGTGAACGATATCGTGGAGAAGGCTATGCCCCAGATTCTCAGCGAGCTCGACCCCCACTCGGTGTATATCACAGCCCGTGAGGGCGAAATAGCAAATGACGACCTGCGTGGCTCGTTCTCCGGCATTGGCATCGAGTTCACCATCCGCCAAGACACCATCCGTGTGCAGAATGTCATCGGCAACGGTCCAGCTGAGCGTGCGGGCGTTCTTGCGGGTGACAAGATCGTTGAGGTTGACGACTCTGTCTTCGTAGGCAAGAAGGTTACCAACGAGGAGGCGATGCACCGTCTGAAAGGCCCGAAGGACACAAAGGTGAAGCTCGGCATCATCCGCTACGGCGAGAAGAGCGTGCGCCACATTACAGTTACTCGTGGCGAGATTCCCACGAAGAGCGTCACCTGCAGCTATATGCTCGACGATGAGACGGGTTATATCAAGATTCGCAACTTCGGTGAGAATACCTATCCCGAGTTGATCATCGCGCTGGCGCAGCTCGCACAGCAGTCTTTCTCTAACCTTGTCATCGACCTGCGCAGCAACACGGGCGGCTACCTTGAGTCGGCCGTACAGATAGCCAACGAGTTCCTCTCCAAAGATCAGCTCATCGTCTATACCGAGGGCCGCCGTTATCCGCGTCAGGAGTACCGCTCCGACGGTCGGGGCTCCTATCAGCACATCCCATTGGTCGTCCTCGTCGACGAGGGCTCTGCCTCTGCCTCTGAGATTCTTGCTGGTGCCATACAGGACAACGACCGCGGCACCATCGTGGGGCGTCGCTCCTTCGGCAAAGGCCTCGTGCAGAAGCCCATGGAGTTCTCCGACCACTCCATGATCCGCCTCACCATCGCCCGCTACTACACTCCCTCGGGACGTTGCATCCAGAAGCCCTACAGCGACGGTGAGAAGTACGAGAGCGACTGGCTGGAGCGCTACCAGCACGGAGAGTTCTTCTCGCAAGACAGCATCCGTCATACCGGTCCCGAATATCACACTGTCAAGGGGCGTGTGGTCTATGGCGGAGGAGGTATCACGCCCGACATCTTCATCCCTGAAGACACCATCGGCATGACCTCTTACTACAAGGAAGCCTCGATGACCGGACTTATCCTGCAGTTCGCTTATATCTATACCGACGAGAATCGTGCCCGTCTGAGCAAGATGGACGACGAGCAAGAGTTAGACCGTTACCTGAAGAGCCAGAATGTGCTCGAACAGTTTGTCGTCTATGCCGACAAGAATGGCCTGAAGCGTCGTAATCTCATGATTCAGAAGTCACGCAAGCTCTTGGAGCGTTACGTCCATAGCCGTATCATCTACAATATGCTCAACGAACAGGCTTGGACAGAGTACCTCAACCGCGACGATCCGGCCATCCGTGAGACGCTCCGCCTCTTCCGTGAGGGTAATGCCTTCCCCCAGCCGGCACCCGTTGCCGAGCAGGGACAGAAGGTAGCATTCATGGTCAAATGATTATCTGTGGCTAAGGAGAAACTTCGAAAGCATATCCGGCAGTTGAAGCAGCAGTACACTCCTGCTCAGTTAGAACAGTTGTCGCTGCCCGTCATTGCTCGCCTGAGTGAACGTGTGAAGGAGTCACAGACCATAATGGCTTACTATTCCCTGCCTGACGAGGTTTGTACTCACCACTTTATCGATGATCTCGTAGCCGAAGGCAAGACCGTTCTTCTGCCAAAGGTCTTGGATGCTACCCACATGGAACTCCGTCGCTATACGGGTTCTCACGACCTTCAGGAAGGAGCCTTTGGTATTATGGAGCCCGTGGGCGAGTCCTTTACCGACTATGCCAGCATTGACGTGGTCTTGGTCCCAGGCATCGCCTTTGATGACGCGGGCCATCGTTTAGGCCGTGGCCGAGGCTATTATGATCGTTTCCTTCGCTCAATGGAGCCAGCCTCCAGTTCGTATCCTCTGCTGTTGGGCGTCTGCTTCGATTTCCAGAAAGTTTCTTCCGTTCCTGTCGATGTCAATGATATCCCTGTCGATAGCATCATTTGTTAAATAATTCCCCAAACGCTTGTGCGTTTCACGATTATTCTGTATCTTTGCATCAGTAAAAGCAAACAATTTAACTATATGACTAAGATGAAAAAGATTCTTTACTGGGTGCTGGCCGCCACCCTCGTCTGCGGTCAGGCTACGTTTACGTCGTGCTCGAAGAACGATAAGCCCGTGGTGCCTCTGGTGCCACCAGAGAATCCGCTGACACCTGTCACTTCGTCAACGGACAGTGATTTCTCGCTCTGGAACAGCTGTGAGGCGCTGACGGCCCTGCAGGATTATGTGAAGGACGTGACAAACCCCAGTTCGCCAAACTTCATCAAGGAGGAAGACCGTATCGCCACGTTCGACATGGACGGTACGTTCGTGGGTGAGCTCTATCCGACCTACTTTGAGTATAATCTCCTGGAGTATCGTGCCCTCGACGACCCGACATACAAGGATCAGGCTCCCGACGACGTGAAGGAGGCTGCACAGGATATCAGGGACTTCGTGAGAGAAGGAAAGAAGCTGCCCGACCACTTCGACATGAAGCACGCCCTGGCTGCTGCAAAGGCCTATGCGGGCATGACGCTGGCCGAGTTCGACGCTTACGTGAAGGCTTATGCCGCCACGAAGGTGAACGGGTTCTCGGGCATGACCTATGGCGAGAGCTTCTATAAGCCCATGCTGCAGGTGTTCGACTATCTGAAGGCCAACGGTTTCACGTTCTATGTGGTATCGGGGTCTGACCGATTCATCTGTAGGGCCCTGGTGGAGCCGCTTGGTATCAGTCCGAGCCGTGTAATCGGTATGGATGTTAAGCTGCAGTCGACAGGTCAGGGTGAGGCTGCCGGTGTGAACTATACGATGGGTAAGGAAGAGAGTCTGGTAAGGACCGACGAGTTGATTATCAAGAACCTGAAGACGAATAAAGTGCTGCAGATCAGTCAGGAGATCGGTAAGGTGCCCGTGCTGTCGTTCGGCAATAGCGGTGGTGACTGCTCGATGCATAACTACTGTCTGAGCAGTCCCCACAAGTCGGCTGCCTTCATGCTCATCGCCGACGATGATGTCAGAGACCACGCTAACAGGGAAAAGGCGCTGACGCTGGGCGAGCAGTGGCGCGAGGCGGGCTACTACGTCATCTCGATGCGCGACGACTTCAAGACCATCTATGGCTATGGTGTAGAGAAGACGGATTTTTCTTACTAAGGATATTTTGTTGCTCTGTTCCGCAGCGAGGAACGGGGGGCTAATGGAACCTCACGTCGGCAATCACCTGATTGCCGACGTGTTCGTTGAGGCGGCGCACGATATCCTGGCGCTGCATCGACAGCTCCATCCGCAGGGCGGGATTGGAGAGGTGGACGAAGAGCGTCTGGTTGCGAATGTAGCAGTTGACGGTGAGGGCGGCAATGGCTTCGCCCATGACTACTGGCCACGCGTCGACAAGGCGCTTCTGGAGCAGTGGGGTCTCGAGGCCCTGCTCGCGGAGATTCTTCAGGATAATCTCTCGGATGAGAATGCTGTTGCGCCTGAACATTTTTTTCTGTTGTTTACAGTTTACAGTTTACGGTTTACAGTTTACAGTTTACAGATGATTACTCTAAGGGTGGTGGGGAAGAGGCGTTACTTCACCATCGTCAATCTGGAAGATCTTGTAGTCATGAGATGAGGCGGCGAGAATCTTGTCGAGGTGCTCGCGGTTGGTGTCGGTGATGAATATCTGGCCGAACTCCTCGCTGGCCACGAGCGATACAATCTGCTCTACGCGGTTGGCATCGAGCTTGTCGAAGATGTCGTCGAGCAATAGGATTGGGGTGGTGCCGCCGTTGGTGCGGCGCAGGAAGTCGAACTGGGCGAGTTTCAGGGCGACGACGAACGTCTTGTGCTGACCTTGGCTGCCTTCGCGCCGGATGGGATGGCCACCGAGGGTGAACACGAGGTCGTCGCGGTGGACGCCGTGAAGAGAGTAGCCCATGATGCGGTCTTTCTGTCGGTCGCGCTGGATGACTTCCAGCAGCGGGCCGCGCTGACAGTGGGACACATAGTCGATGGCCACCTGTTCGCTACCGCCGGAGATGTGCTCGTAGTAACGCTGGAAGATGGGTATGAGCTCGCTGACGAAGGCCTTGCGGCGCAGGAAGATGCGCTCGCCCTCGTATGCCATCTGCTCCTCCCAGAGGCTGAGCACTTCAGCGTCGGGTTCTTCCTCTTGCTTGAGCATGGTGTTGCGCTGCTGCAACGCCTTGTTGTAACGGCCGACAGACTCCATATAGGCGCGGTCGTACTGCGAGATGACGAGGTCCATGAGCCTGCGTCGTTCCTCGCTGCCGCCATCGATGAGGAAGGTGTCGGCAGGCGATACCATCACCAGGGGGATGAGGCCGATATGCTCGGAGAGGCGGCGGTACTCCTTCTTGTCGCGCCGGAAATGCTTCTTCGAACCGCGTTTCATGCCGCAGGAAATGGTTGTGGAGTCGGACTCATCCTTCCATGAATATTTCCCTTCGAGCATGAAGAAATCCTCACCATGGCGGATGAGGCTGGAGTCGATAGGGTTGGTAGCCGAATGGCAGAAAGAAAGGAGGTAGACGGCATCGAGCACGTTGGTCTTGCCCACGCCGTTACTGCCAATCATACAGTTGATCTTCGGCGAGAGGTCGAGTGTGGCCTCACGGATATTCTTATAGTTGATGAGCGACAGTTTCTGTAAAATCATTGTGCAAAGGTACGAATAAGCGGGTAAATAACCAAATTTATTTGAGTTTTTATCATCCGCAGCCAGATGGAACATGCGAAACTTAAATATCTTTATAAATATTTTGGCGTTTCGGGAAAAATTAGTAACTTTGCAGCCGATTTTCGAAAATTAAAACATATTAGTATAATGGCAACAACAAACAATCAATCTCAGGCTGCTCCTACGATGGAGGAGACCCTGAACAAAAGTGAGGCCTTCTTCTTGAAGTACAAGAAGGCCGTCATCTGCGCTGTGGTGGCTCTGATAGTCATTATTGCGGGAGTCGTACTTTACAAGACCTATGTCTCTGGACCCAACGAACAGAAGGCTTCGACGGCTATTGCCAAGGGGCAGGAGTATTTCGCTCAGGGACAGTTTGAAAAAGCCCTTAAGGGTGACAGCACGGGCTACAAGGGCTTCGTGGCACTGGCCAGCGACTATAGCAGCACCGCTGCCGGGAACCTTGCAAACCTCTATGCCGGACTCTGCAATGCGCAGCTTGGCAACTGGGATGAGGCCGTGAAGTATTTGGAGAGCTACGACGGTGCCGACGACCAGATGGTATCGCCTGCTGCCCTCGGTGCGCTGGGAAATGCATATGCTCATCAGAACCAGCTTGACAAGGCTGTGGAGACGCTGAAGAAGGCTGCCGAGAAGGCCGACAACAACTCGCTCTCGCCCACCTTCCTCATCCAGGCAGGTGAGATTCTGGAGAGTCAGGGTAAGAAAGACGATGCCCTGAAACTGTATCAGACCGTGAAGGAGAAATACTTTAACTCGATGGCTTATCAGACCATCGACGCCTATATCGAGCGTGTTAAGTAGTTTACTGTTTACGGATGGCAACGAAGAATCTTTCGGACTATAACGCGGCTCAGGTGCCTGATGCGTCGAATATGATCTTTGGCGTGGTCGTGGCTGAGTGGAACCCAGAGATTACTGGGGCACTGCTCGACGGTTGTGTGTCGACGCTGGAGAAGCATGGCGCACTGCCCGAGAACATCCATGTGAAGACGGTGCCGGGCTCCTTCGAGCTTATCTATGGTGCGCATCAGATGACACTCAACGACGGCTACGACGCTGTGATTATCTTAGGTAGTGTGATACGGGGCGAGACACCTCATTTCGACTACATCTGTCAGGGTGTGACTGAGGGCATCGCCCGTCTGAATGCTACGAGCAGCATCCCTGTCGTGTTTGGCTTGCTGACTACCAACGATCTCCAACAGGCCAAGGACCGTGCAGGCGGGCGACTGGGCAACAAGGGTGATGAGTGTGCGGTGGTAGCCATCAAGATGGCAAAGTTCTGAATAGGTTTTCAAACATAAAAAGCGGGGCGTTCTGATGAGAATGCCCCGCTTTGTGTATGCGTGGAGAGGTAGGCTGACTACTCCTGAGTCTTGCGATCGTCGATGTTGTCGCCCTCGGTGGGCTGCATCTCTTCCTTGAAGTCGGTGATGCCAGCCTCGACGAGGATATTGTACCAGGAGATGAGCTTCTTGATGTCGCTCACGTGTACACGGTCGCGGTCCCATTCGGGAAGCACGCTGGTGAAGTAGTCCTGCAACTCCTTGCTCGACGCCTTCTTGGGGTCGATCTTCGCCTTGGCTCCCTGCTCAAGCGTTTTCATGTTCTCGAGCACGTCCATCAGGGGAATGTCGTCGGTCTCGGTAAACATGGCAATGTCTGCCAGCGATGTGATACGGTCTGTGGCGAAGGCAGGCATGCGGCGATGAGTCGCATCGAGAACTTCGACGATGAGGTTGTTCTTGCCTCGTGAAACGAGCTTGTAAAGTCCGGGCTTGCCGGAGATGGCTAAAATTGTCTGTTGCATATAAATGTATTATTTCTTGTTGATTGATTCTAAAATATCTTCCAGCTGCTGCTGGAGGTCTGCCTGTCCGTCGTTGACGATTTCGTAGTCGGCCCGTTGCCTGACCTCTTCTTGCGACATCTGACGGCTCATCCACTCGAGCACTTTCTCGCGGCTGATGCCATCGCGGGCCATCACCCTTTGGATGCGCACCTCCTGTGGTGCGGTGACGACGATGACGCGGTCTACCAGGCGGTAGATGCCCGACTCGTAGATGATGGCGCTCTCCATCCACTCGATGCCGCTCTCTATGAAGTCGCGGAAGACGGCGGGATGCACGATGCGGTCGATGTCGTTGGCGTGTGCTTCTGAAGCGAGCAGATAGGCTGCTACGGCACCCTTGTTGAGGCTGCCGTCGTCGAAATAGGTGTGCGGACCAATGAGAGCCGTCAGGCGCCGACGGATTGATGGCGAGCTCACGATAAGTCGCTTGGCGGCGCTGTCGCAGTCGTAGACGCTGTAGCCCCGCTGTTCAAGCAGACGGCAGACGTAGCTCTTGCCGCTTCCGATTCCTCCCGTGATTCCGATCTTCATTCCTGTGATTCGATGAGGTAGTCAACCATTGTCGTCTCCAGCTTGGCCCGTGAGATGCCGCTGGGCACATCCTTGAGATAAATTCGGCACTTCTCTGAGGGGTTGCGGCGAATCTCGTCGTAGTCGACAATGATGGTGAAATCTTCGGGTTTCAGGCTACGGTAGACGCTGACGCCAGCCACGAAACTGACGGACGTCTTGGCCGGGAACGTACGCAGCACCTTTCCCTCGGGCAGGTTGATGCCCACGATGGGAATGTTCGAGATGCGCTCCTCTGTCAGCACGTCGGTATAGAACTTGACACGGATATGGTCGGGCACCGTCTTTACGCCTTTGAGCTTCGCCAGGTTGCAGTCCACGGTGAGCGTGTCGCGGAAATTGACGTAGTTGAGCTGTTCGGTATAGACCATGCTGATGCTGTCGAGCTTTTCTTCTGTGGCGAAGATGGTGACGCTGTCGGGGGTGTAGGATACTCGGGAGATGAAATAGAGCTCTTCGGGGATCACGCGTCCGCTCCAGCGTACAGGCACTTGCTTCTTCGTGCCGTAGCTATAGTAGAACTCCATCTTCTCGGGCTTGATGGACGTAATCTTCGAACTGCTTACCAGGTTCTGATAGATGCGCTTCTGTATCTCCGAGGCAGGAATCAGGCCTGTGCCGTTGTTGTGGGTGTAGTTGCGGAATGGCAGTTCGATGTGCTTGAGTGCGTCGCCGTATTCATAGGTCATCAGCACGATGCCCTTGTCGCGGATAGTGACCCGCACGGTGTCGACATCGTCGGAGGTGAGCACGGCATTCTTGGGAACGCCGATGACGGAGACAGGAACGGTGAAGTCGCGCTCATAAGTCTCGTTGAGCGTCAGCGACAGCCAGAACACACCCGAGAGCGCCAGGAAGAACAAGAATGTCAGGAACTCCTTGCTCGTTTTGGTGAACAGGAATTCCTTGACGATTCGCCACACGCTACGCACTGTCATACTGCTGGGTGACGGCTATTTCTGCTGCAGAGGCGTGCTGGAGGTGTCCTTGAAGACGGAGCCCTTGTCGACGGTAATCACCACGTCGCGTGCAATCTTCACGTCGACGGTGTTCTTGGCCAGGTCGATGCTCTTCACGGTGCCGTAGATGCCACCGCCGGTGATGACAGACGTGCCCTCGGTGAGCTCGTTCTGGAACTTCTGAATCTCCTTCTGTTTCTTCTGCTGAGGCTTGATCATGAAGAAATACATAATGGCAAAGATGGCTACCATCATGATAATCATGCTCATGCCGCCTCCTTGTGCTGACTGTGCAGCAAGTACGATGTTTGTCATTTTTATACCTTAAATAATATTATTAATCATTCATTTGTCTCCTTGTCATCGTCGCCGCCCTTCCTGACGATGCGCTTGCGATGCCTCATCTTCACGGGCACAGCTCCCTGGGGGACATTCTCTTTCGGGGCTGCCTCCTTGCTCTTCTGGGGCTCCATGTGCTTCATCAGGCGGTTGGTCTTGATGAGGTTGCGGGCGATGGCGTCGAGCATGCCGTTGATATAGCCGCCGCTCTTCGACGTAGAGTAGAGCTTGGCGATGTCGACATACTCGTTGATGGTCACGCTGACGGGGATGTTGGGGAAGGTCATCAGCTCAGCGATGGCGATCTGCATGATGACGATGTCCATATAGGCCAGACGTGAGAGATCCCAGTTGCGCGATACCTCGTTCATATAGTGCTGGTACTCCGCTTCGTTGAGGATGGCAGAGCGGAAGAGCTTGCGGGCAAACTCCTTCTCTTCGTCGCTATCCCACTCGGGCAGCAGCTCCTCCTTCGCCCCATTCTGCTCCTTGAAGCGCTTGATGGTCTTCAGCACGAAGGTGTCTACGATCTCCTTGTCGTCGTTCCAGTACAGGCTCTGGTCTTCGAGGATGCTGTCGAGGTCGGGATTCTCCTGGATGAAGGTCTTGTATAGCTTGCGCCACAACTCGCGGTCGGCGTCGTAGCTGTCTTCTGCCGATGCCATGTAGTCCTGGTAGATCTCGCTGCTCTCGATGGTCTCAAAGAGGCGGGCCGGAGCCGGCGTGTCGGCCCAGTCGGTCTTCTGGGTGCTGATGAATTCGTTGAGCGCCTTGTTCTCCTGTAGCTGGATGGCAAAGCGGTTGTATACAAACTTCTGTGAGGGCTCTTCGGTGCCTTCGCGCTTGGCCCTGCCCTGTGCCACTTCAAGCCGGCGCTGGGCTTCCTTGGTCACAGCAACGATGAGCGCTAATAGCTGGTTGTAAAGGTCATAAGCCTTGGACAGACTGAAAAACAACTCCTTTTCAGCCGCATCGATGTTCTTGTTACCATTTAAATAGTAAGCATAGGTTAACTGAACAATTTTGTTTCTGATAATTTCTCTGTTAATCATCTCACTTGATGTTTTGTTTGTTGATTCTTGATGCAAAGGTAGGAAAAAATCTGATTATATGCAAGAAAAAGACAGAAAAATACGCTTTTTTTTCATTTTTTCTTGCTTTCCTTTTTTCTTTTCAGGAATAATGTGTACCTTTGCACCGCTTTTTCTCAAAGCACAAAAGAAAAACGTGTGATGGTGAATTAGGCAAAGTATTTAATTCTTAATTTAGAGTAACACAATTATGAAAGAATTCAGTGTGAGTGGCCAGAAGCGCGCCACTACAGGCAAGAAGGCAGCCAAGGAGCTGCGCAAGGAGGGTCTCGTGCCCTGTAATCTTTACGGTGAGAAGAAGGGTGAGAACGGTCTCCCCGAGGCTATTGCTTTTGCAATCCCCGCTGCTCAGCTCCGTAAGGTCGTTTATTCTCCCGATGTGTATGTTGTCAACCTGACCATCGACGGTGAGCCCCACAAGGCCGTGATGAAGGAGCTGCAGTTCCATCCTACGACGGATGCGCTGCTGCATATCGACTTCTACGAGGTGAACGAGACGAAGGCTATTACCATTGGTATCCCCGTGAAGCTGACAGGTCATGCTAAGGGTGTGCGCGATGGTGGTCGTCTGAGCCAGGCTGTTCGTCAGCTGAACGTGACAGCTCCTTACAAGCAGATTCCCGAGACGCTGGAGATCGACGTTACGGACCTCGCCCTTGGTAAGGCCATCAAGGTGGCCGACCTGAATTTCGAGGGTCTGGAGATTGCCACACCTGCCCAGGTGGTGGTATGTTCAGTGAAGGCTACCCGTGCATCGCGCTCTGCCGCTGCTACCGAGACTGCTGAGTAATCTGTTTACAGTTTACAGTAGTTCATGGACAAGTACTTGATTGTTGGCTTGGGTAATGTCGGTGACGAATACGAAATGACCCGCCACAATACAGGGTTTATGGTATTGGATGCTTTTGCAAAGGCATCCAATATTCATTTTGAAGACCGTCGCTATGGCTTTGTGGCCGAGACGTCGCTTAAGGGTCGTAAAGTGTTCTTACTGAAACCCTCTACATTTATGAATCTCAGCGGCAATGCCGTGCGCTACTGGCTGAATAAGGAGAATATCGATCAGCAGCGCCTCCTGGTTGTCAGCGACGATGTGGCCCTGCCCTTAGGACAGTTCCGTCTGAAGGCCAGTGGCAGCAACGGCGGTCACAATGGCCTCGGCCATATCCAGCAGCTGATCGGTCAGGACTATGCCCGTCTGCGCATGGGCATCGGCAGCGACTTCCCCCGTGGCATGCAGATAGACTGGGTGCTGGGTCGCTATTCCGCTGAAGAGCTTCATACGCTCCAGCCCGCCATCGACCGTGGTGTGGAGATTATCCAGAGCTTCGTTCTTGCGGGTATCGACATCACGATGAACCAGTTCAACAAGTTGGGAAAGGGGAAATAAAATCTGTTTTTATGTCTGATGTAGCAAGGATCGATAAGTGGCTGTGGGCGGCGCGGATCTTCAAGACCCGTTCCATCGCGGCCGATGCCTGTAAGAACGGGCGGGTGAGCATTGGCGGTGTCAATGTGAAGCCCTCGCATACGGTGAAGGCCGGCGAGACGGTTTGCGTGAGGAAGCCCCCTGTGACGTATTCGTTCCGCATTCTGAAGACCATCGAGCAGCGTGTAGGCGCCAAGCTTGTGCCAGAAGTCTATGAGAACGTGACGACGGCCGACCAGTATGAGCTCCTCGAGATGAATCGTATCAGTGGCTTCGTGAATCGTGCACGTGGTACGGGTCGTCCTACCAAAAAGGATCGTCGTGCGATGGATGCCTTCGTCGGCCCCTCGCTGGAAGGCGACTTCGGCGTGTTTTTCGACGATGACGACGACTGGGATGAAGAAGATAGCTGAGAAAAGGAGAGAAGGAGTAAGGAGAGAAGTATTAAAGAATTATTAATATGACGTTGTTGAATATTGTGTATATCATTATCGGTGTGGCGCTCGTGTTGTGGGGTGCCGACCGCTTGACGGAGGGCGCCTCCTCGCTGGCTCGTGGCATGCATGTGCCCGAGATCATCATTGGTCTGACGATCGTGGCGGCAGGCACCTCGGCACCCGAGCTGTTCGTCAGTCTGGCATCGGCCCTGAAGGGTACGCCCGACATGGCCGTAGGTAACGTGATCGGCTCGAATATCTTCAACACCACGCTCATTGTCGGCTGCTCTGCCCTCGTGGCGCCGATGGTGGTCGAGAAGTCTACCGTGCGCAAGGATATCCCCTTTGCCGTGGGCGCCTCGCTGCTGCTGTTCGTACTCTGCTTCGACGACATGGCGTCGCCTCACCTCTGGGGTAACGAGATCAACCGCTCAGACGGACTGCTGCTGCTCCTGGGCTTTGCGGGATTCATGGTCTACACCTTCCATATGGCCAAGAAAGACGGTCTGATGCCGTCTGAAGAGGAGCTGGAGGAGAATGCCGAAAAGCCGAAAGACTATTCGAAGCTCTTGCGAAACATTTTCTGGATAGTCGTCGGACTGGGCTGCCTGGTTTATGGCAGCGACCTCTTCGTCGATTCCGCCACCTATGTGGCCAACCGCTTCGGGGTGCGCCAGAGCGTCATCGGCCTCACCATTGTGGCCGGAGGCACGTCGCTGCCCGAGCTGGCTACCAGCGTGGTGGCTGCCTATAAGGGCCGCTCCGCCATCGCCATTGGCAACGTGATCGGGTCGAATGTGTTCAACATCCTCATGATCCTCGGCCTCACCGCCGTCATCCAGCCCCTGCGCATCATGGGCATCACGATTGTCGACCTGACGATGCTGCTGGTCACCATCGGGTTCCTCTGGCTCTTCTCCTTCACGAAGTATTACGTGTCGCGTCGCGAGGGACTGGTGCTCGTCGTCAGCTTCCTGCTCTATATGGGCTGGCTGTTCTATCTGATCTAAGCGCAAGATAATCATAGGGGAACAAAACAAGAAAGATATGGAAACAAGAAAAGAACAGCGCATTAGTGTGTTGTTTATGCTTTACGGCACCCTGTTCTGCGTATGTCTCATCACGGCAAACGTACTTGAGACAAAGCAGATCTCGTTTGGCCCTGCGAACATGACGGCAGGCCTGATTGTGTTCCCCGTGAGCTACATTATCAACGATGTGGTGTGCGAGGTGTGGGGCTATGGCCGCACGCGCCTGCTCATCTGGCTGGGCTTCGCGATGAACTTCTTCTTCGTGGCGATGGGAGCCGTCGCCGACTGGATTCCCGGGGCCTCCTACTGGAACGGCCAGGAGGGCTTCCATCAGGTCTTCGGCCTGGCGCCCCGCATCGCCGGCGCCTCGTTTCTCGCCTTCATCTGCGGGTCGTTCATCAACGCCTACGTGATGAGCCGTATGAAGCTGTCGTCTGGTGGGCGCAACTTCTCTGCCCGCGCCGTGCTGAGCACCGTCTTCGGCGAGCTCACAGACTCTCTCATCTTCTTCCCCCTGGCCCTCGGCGGTGTCATCCCCTGGGAAGAGATGCCCTCGCTCGTCATCACCCAGGTGTCGCTCAAGACGCTCTACGAGATCATTGCCCTGCCTGTCACCATGCGCGTGGTGAAGTTCACGAAGGCGCACGACCACGAGGATGTGTACGACAGCCACATAACGTATAACATTTTTAAGGTGAAGGAGCTTTAGTTTCAGGATTCAGGTTTCAGGTTTAAAGATTACAGATTACAGATGAATAGTTCAAGAGAGAATGAGGGCTTGAAGACCCTCGGCAAGAAGACCGACTATAAGATGGATTATGCTCCGGAGGTGCTTGAGACCTTCCAGAACCGCCATCCCGACCACGACTACTGGGTGCAGTTCAATTGCCCCGAGTTCACCTCGCTCTGTCCCATCACGGGCCAGCCCGACTTTGCAGAGATCAAGATTCTCTACATCCCTGGCGAGCGGATGGTCGAGTCGAAGAGCCTCAAGCTCTACCTCTTCTCCTTCCGCAACCACGGCGACTTCCATGAAGACTGTGTCAACACGATCATGAACGACCTGGTGCGCCTGATGTCGCCCAAGTATATCGAGGTCGTCGGCCTCTTCACCCCCCGTGGCGGCATCAGCATCTATCCCTATGCCAACTACGGTCGTCCCGGCACGAAATATGCCGATCTGGCCGAGCGCCGGCTCATGGACCACCAGATGCTGCCCGCGCCGTCGGCAAAGTAGGGGAGATACTGAAGAGGATTATTGGAATATATCAAGATTCTCGTTGTAGGCCGGCGACTGGATAGACAGCAGGTTGAGCACGGAGTGGAAAATGTAGTGCTGCTCCAGCACCGCCGGCAAATTGCTCTTATACGTCCTGAAGTTCTCCGAAGTCCATACCAGCAGCGGTATCTCGTACTGCTCCTTGGGTGCCAGGCTCATCGGCAGGCCGTGCATGAACATCTTGTTCTCGCCGAGCGACTCACCGTGGTCTGAAATAAAGATCATGGCACTCTTCCAGCTGCTCATCGCGCGCAGGGTGCTGATAAGGCTGTCGAGGAGGTAGTCGGTATAGCGGATCGTATTGTCGTAGGCATTGACCAGCGTGCCCACATTCTTCTCTCCCTCCTCCACATTCATGGCCACGGGTTTATAAACCTCAAACTCCTTGGGGTATTTGGCCGCATATTGCGGACCGTGGCTGGTGCTGGTGTGCAGGATAATCAGCACCTTGTTCTTGGAGCTCGACTCAATGCGCTGGCGCAGTCCGGCAAAGAGGATGCCGTCATAGCGGCTGTCAGCGTCGGGGTATTGGTCGGCCAGTTCCGAGTCAGTCAGGTATTCGTCGATATGTATTGGCGGCTCTCCCCAGTTCGAGGTGCGCCACGCCACGTCGACCCCCGTGCGGAATGCATAGTTGGGCAGCAGCTCGTACAGGTCGTCGCTGTTCGTCGGCTCAAGGATAGCCTTGCATCCGGCAGTGGTGTAGGTGGCACACGAGGTGGCCTGATACACCCTCAGGCCCTGCTGCCGAGACAGCCGGGGGTTGGTGTCGCGCCGATAGCCGTAGAGCTGGAAGTTGGCCTTTCTTGCCGATTCGCCGATGACAAGCACCACCACCGCCTTCTCCTCGTCAGTAATCCTGCCGTCGGGCAGTTTGATTTCCTCTGCCTGCTTGTCCTGGCTGAAGCTGACCACGCGATACGTATTGGCGATGTACGACCAGGGCTGCAGCAGTCCTCCCAGTTCGGTGTCGTGCTGACTGAAGAACAGCGTCTGGCCGATGTTCAGCAGTCCCGCGACGAGAATGACTGCCAGCGAGGCTGCGCAGCAGGCCCCCGCCCTTTTCGCCTTGCCCGTCACGACGGGCTGCAGCAGGCAGTACAAGGCCGGCACGACGCCGAAGCCAAGGATGAAAAGCCACAGCGTCCAGCTGAAGAACGCCGATGCCTCCGAGTATCTGGTGTTGAACACGTTCTCGATGGTAGTGGCATTGATGATGACGTTGTAGGTCAGAATGAAATAGACGGCCGTGGCATTGATTATCGACAGGATAGCCAGCACGATGCGCCCCACAGTTCTCAGGCAGAACACGGTCAGGTAGGTCATCATGAAGTTCACCGCCAGCATGACGACCGCCAGCGACACCGTCAGCCATGCGACACCCATCGCACTCTCATTGCTGTTGTCTACGACGAACCGAAAGAAGGGGATGTTGTAAAGCAACAATGTGCCTATGCTGACCACACAGGAGAAGGTGAAGAGCGAAACAGGCCGTAGCACAGCCCTTTTTATCTTGTCGGATAATGCTGTCATCCTTTATCTCAGTTTTTAAGTCTCGGAATCCTGTTCCATAGCAAGAGGTACATCATGAACGGCGTGATAAAGCCGATGACGCTGCCCACGCATACGTCTGCCAGGAAGTGTTGTGAAAGGTACACGCGTGAGTAGGCGCCCACGGCAGCAACCACCAGCAGGGCTATCAGCATCGTGTTGAACAGTATCTTCTTCCCCAGGCTGTATGGCCTGTCTCTCTGGATATAGCTATAGGCCTGGATGATTACGCAACAGGTACAGAACATGAAGAACGTAGAGGCGTGGCCCGAGGGGAACGAGTTGCCGTGATGCATCGTCACCCCCTGCACCAGCGGTAGGTCCATATAAGCGTAGTGTTCAAACACGCTCACGGGGCGGTCGGTGCTGATGATGTGCTTCAGTATCTGCAGTATCGAGCCGCCCGTCAGCTCGCACATGGCGAAGAATATCGTCATCTTTACCTTCTTCCACAACAGGGGGAGCAGTGCTATGGCGTATAGCGGCCATTCGGCCAACATGCTGTAATACTTGAAGAAAGTGTCCTGTAGGCTGGAGTGGTATGAGTTGAGCAGCATGTGGAGTTCAGGCTTCGGATACGCATACATCAGCCCGAGTATAACCATCAGCAATACCAGATATGTTATGACATAAACGTAAACCGTTCTGATCAGCGCTTGCTTGGCAATTAGCTTCATGATTCTCAATGATATTGTTTAAAAATAGTCGATATTCATCAATGGCATGGCAAAGGTACGAATAAAATCTGAGATTACCATACATTTATCACAAAAAAAATAAAATACCTGGATGTTTGAAACGATTTATCTCAATTTCGTGATAATCGTTTACCTTTCGCGGAAGTGCTTTGATATGAAGCGGATATACTGGTCGAGGCCGAAGATCGAACCCGCCAGCAGGAACGACTGCGCCACGTAGTAGAGCAACCCCGCGGCGACGTCGGCGATCTCTATGACCTGATACGCCACGAGGGCGATGCTGCTCACGATGAGCAGCACCGCACAGGCGTACTGGGAAATCTTGTATCCCTTGTTGTTTTCCATGGTATCAGACGTATTCTATTCGTTATCAATTACCCTACAAAGTTACAAAAAATAACCGATATTACCAAAGGTAAGGGCGAAATAAACAAAAATAAATGCAGAATTATTTGGAAGTTATTGAAATTCTTCTTATCTTTGCAGCGTCAGAAATGACTATCCGGGTGACATTCCCGCGTGAGGGTAAGGCTTTATCGATACTGCCCGTTTTTAAAGAGTTGCTTCGGCAGCTCTTTTATTGTATATATTTCGCTACAAAATACTTGAAGAACGAAGCACCATTTATAGTATCTGCCCTTAATACTGAGATGCTCTTGCGCCCTTTGTAAACTAACACTTCAATTGCTTGAGGATTTCGCTCAAAATAAGAACGTATGCTACGCGCTAAGGCTATAGGGTTATACTCCGTCGATATATTTAGCAACACTCTGTTCGTCTGGCCTATTGACTCAAACAGTCGATTGCTGACAGATGCCTTACCTAAGATCGTTTTAAGATCATATACCTTAAAATTCCCTTTTTGCTCAAAGATAAAGTCTGGAGTACGTGTACCTTTTGGATTTGGGAGGATAAACACCCGATACCCATGCTCTACTGCTTTACGGGCAGCATTCAACAGGTTTTTATAGTCTGGACTTTGTTCACCTCCAGTACTATAGATACACGTTTCACCCTCTACAAGATGAAATTCGCCATAGTAGACAATCAACTTCAGTTGCTTAATAAAACTGGCACCCTTCAGATAATGCAACTCCAAACGGGCGCAATGGTGCCTGACCCCATTGCGCCCAATTGACTTTGGGGCCAGGCCCCAAATTGTACTGGCTAAATATGCTTAATCTCTGCATCAACCACAAAGATGTCGCCATCCTCGTCAACCAACACGTTACGAGGAACAAGGTCCCATACCTCATACGTTCCATTAGAGAAACGCCCCTCTTGGGTAGTCTTCTCGAAACCGAGAGCGGCCATATAGGTGTCTATCATAACCTGTGTGGCAGGATGAGCATCAGCAATGCGCGGCTGGGTAATGACTGGCTGAACCGTGCGGCCATCAAAGCCGGCAAAACCATAGAAGGAATAGGCTGTGTCAGGAAAAAGCAGATTGTGCATCAGAATCTTTTTGAGCAGGGCTACAATACTTCCGCTGTTCAAAAGATTGTTCACCTTAAAAATAAGTTTTTCGGCTACATAGGTGTCATTCTCATTCCCGCTCGGCCCAGGAACGCCCAAGTCGAAAATGTCCATCATGGGAATCCAATAGCCGTCGGCTTTAGCCATTTGCTCAGCAGCACGCTGCTCTGCCTCAAAATGACTTACATCTGCTTGGCTATCTCGAAGTTGCGCTTCATGTATTGCGCAAAGTCGCTCGAGCTCATCGGCGATTGTTGCGATGCGGCTATTTTCCGCATCTTGCGCTCCGTTGCTTCCTTGTGGAACTGGTTGAGATATGTCATGACTCATCTTTGCTTAGAATTTCACAGGGGCAAAGATACGACAATTTAGCGAAACAAACAA
>CAMNPN010000075.1 GCA_946548085.1 uncultured Prevotella sp.
TAGCAGATAAAGTTCTTGATGCTGTAGGCGATGATGAACTTAGCAAGGATGCAATCGCTGTCGCCCAAGAACAGATTCAAAAGTGATAACCACAAAACGGCAATTTGGTGTTAACAACTGCAAATTGCCGTTCCGTGGTAAAAAGCCTTTCCTGTCTTCTCGGACAGGCTCATTGGCGCTTTTTGGACATTCTATGTTCTATCCATGTTTTGCCACAAACCTGCCAAGCCTTTATTAGGCCCTACCCAAGTAGATGGGGGCACGACATGCTTCGTCTGCTAAAGGCATTTCATCAACATATGTTCTACGTCCCATCAACATATGTTCTACGTCCCATCAACATATGTTCTACGTCCCATCAACATATGTTCTACGTCCCATCAACATATGTTCTACGTCTCATCAACATATGTTCTACGTCTCATCAACGTCCCATCTACGTTACATCTACGAGGGATCGACGTCTCATCTACGAGGGATCGACGTCTCATCTACGAGGGACTTTGAAGAGAAACGAAAGTATGTTCCACCTGAGTCCTAACCAGGTACTTCTCGCCGCCTTCTCATGCACTAAGCAAGTAGATGGCAAGCCCAAACAGCTTGCTTGGGCTTGCCATCTACTTGCGAAGTCCTTGCCATCTACTTGCCATCTACTTGCGAAATCCCGGCTTGACATTTAGGCAAGCCTCTGTCGGCACGCTATTTGCCCAACGGGATGTCGAGCGGCCGCTTCGCTTGTCGAAGAGCTACTTATTTACTTACTACTTAGCTGCTTAACTACTTCAGAAACTTCAGTTAATATAATTATTAATAATATATACTAACAAGGTATTTTTCCGTCTATGTAAAGTGCAAAATGCAGATGTCCGAAGTGAGTAAGTGAGTAAGTGAGTAACCTCCATTTTTCCGCTCACGTGAGAGAAAAATTTTTCTCTGGTGTACGAGCAAAAAAACGCCCTCGAAGCGGCAAGCTACTTTACGCTTTCCACTTTACACTACGTCGTAGAGCGTATTATTCGAATATGTCAAAGCTCTCGTCGTAGGCTGGCGACTGGATGGAAAGCAGGTTGAGCACCGAATGGAAGACGTAGTGCTGCTCCAGGACTGCCGGCAGGTCGCTCCTATACGTTCTGAAGTCCTTCGAAGTCCACACCAGCATCGGTATTTCATACTGCACCTTTGGCGCCAGCTTCATGGGCAGGCCGTGCATGAAGATTTTGTTCTCGCCAAGCGACTCTCCATGGTCGGAAACAAAGATCATGGCGCTGTGCCACTGGTCCATGGAGCGCAGGGTGTCGATGAGGCCGTTTAAGAGGAAATCGGTATAGAGGATGGTGTTGTCGTATGCATTGACCAGCAGGCTCAGGTCTTTCTCGCTTTCCTCCACATTCGTTGCCACAGGTTTGAAGACCTCAAACTCCCGGGGGTACTTGTCGGCATACTTGGGACCATGACTTGTGCTGGTGTGCAGTATGATGAGCACCTTGTTCTTCTTGCTCGTCTCGATGCGCTGGCGAAGTCCTGCAAAGAGGATACCGTCGTAGTGGCTGTCTTCGTCGGGATAGATAGCGGCAAGTTGTTTTTTGCTAAGGTATTCGTCGATATGTATGGGAGGCTCTCCCCAGTTGGATGTACGCCATGAGACATCGACGCCCGTTCGGAAGGCATAGTTGGGCAACAGCTCATAGAGCTCGTCGGTGTTCTTAGGCTCCAGGATGGCCTTAGTCCCTGCGGTGGTATATGTGGCACACGAGTTGGCCTGGTACACCTTTAGGTCGGGCTGTGCGGACAGCAGCGGATTGGTCTCGCGCGGATAGCCATAGAGCTGGAAGTTTGCTTTCCTTGCCGACTCGCCGATGACGAGCACCACCACAGCCTTCTCGTTGTCGCTGATCGTGCCGTCGGGCAGTTTTATCTCCTGGGCCTGCTTGCCCTTCTTGGAACTGGCTATACGACAGGTATTGATCAGATAGGACCATGGTTGGAGCAGTCCTCCCAGCTCGGTGTCGTGCTGTCCTATCCACAGCGTCTGACTGATATTCAGCATAGCGACGGCGAGGATTGTTGCCAGCGAGCCACCACAGCTGATGGCGAGCGTCTTTGCCTTGCCCATGGCCACAGGCTGCAGCAGACAGTACAGGGCGGGCAGGATGCCGCACACGAAGATGAAGAGCCAGAGCGACCAGCTGAAGAAGCCCGAGGCCTCCGAGTATTTGGTATTAAACACGTTCCCGATGGTGGTGGAATCAATGATGACATTGTAGGTGAAGATAAAATAGACAGCCGTCGCATTGATAATCGATAATACTGCCAGCAGGATACGCCCCACCATTCGCATCAGGTACATCACGAGATAGGTCATCATGAAGTTGGCCACCAGCATGATGACGACGAGCGACGTCAGCAACAGCACCTTGCCGCCTGCCTGGGCATTGGTGTTCTCGGCCACATAGCTGAAGAAGGGAATGTTGTGGAGCAACAGCGTTCCTATGCTTACGATACACGAGAAGAGGAAAAGCGAAATGGGCTTGCGCAATAGTTTCATCATATTAATCCACTTTTTGGTTTCAGCAACCGGTTTCCACAGAAATAGTATAGCAGGCACGGGACGGAGAATCCGATGATGCTGCCCACGCACACATCCGACAGAAAATGCTGCGAAATGTAGATGCGCGAATAGGCACCGAGTGCTGCCAGCAACAGCAGCAACAGCATGGCCGCAGCAGCGGGGAGCCACGCCTTGCGGTCATGTCGTCCAGTGCTATGAAAGTAGCTCGCCAGCATCAGCGCGCAGCAGGTAAAGAATACAAAGAATGTCGAGGTATGTCCCGACGGGAAGGAATTGCTGTGATGCAGATGTACACCCTCGACCACGGGCAGTACCATTCCCTGGCAGTGCTCGAAGACACGAGCAGGACGATCGGCTTTTATGATGTGTTTCAGTATCTGCACGAATATCGCCGACGAGAGCTCGCAAATGAAAAAGAAGATAACTATCCTCTTCCACTTCAGGAGTAATGGCACCAGTGCCAGAAGATACAGTGGCCACTCGGCGAGCATGGAGTAGTATTTGAAGAATACATCCTGAAACTCCGTGTGATGGGAATTCAGCAGCAGGTGGAGCTCCAGTTTGGGATATGAGTACAGCAGCCAGCACGCATACGCCAACAAAGCAAGATATGCCACGGCATAGATAATAAAACTCTTCTTCATATTACTTGATACGTCAATTAATCTGTGTATGCTTTTTTGCTGACAGTCTGCCGAGGGGGAGGGGGGCTGTTGGCGGGCAAACCGCCATGTAGCCTCCTTGATGGCGGTGCAAAGGTACGAATAAATGATATTTTACGTTAAACAGATTAGTACTCAGCATTCTGTGGGTCAAACTCTGTCCAGCCACCGAGCCAGTTGTCGTTGTTTCCAAAGGC
>CAMNPN010000076.1 GCA_946548085.1 uncultured Prevotella sp.
GTATCTGCGCTCATTTGGCGGAGCCACAAGAGCAGAACTTAATACGCTGTTGCAATCCAAGTTGTCTGATGTGCTCACCGAGGAACAAAAAATAAGGAAGATTGGTAATATGCTGTTTGCACTGAAGAAAAAGGGAGTCATAAAACTAACAGAAAAGAAGAAGTGGGTTTTAGTCGAAGTTTAGTCGAACTTTTAGTCGGAGTTTAGTCGAACTTTTAGTCGGAGTTTAGTCGAACTAACAGCTTCAACATGGCTGAAATGCTGAAAACAAAGGAAAATCGACGTATCGCTATATGCTCCTGATTAGTCGAACTTCTGACTTGATATTAAGTCGAAGTTATGCGGCATTTATGCACAATAATGCAAAAAAGCAGTCGAATCCTTTAATTATGTGGGAAGAGTTTTGTACCTTTGTACTCAAGATGAGCGTTCTTCGCAGAGGCGAAGCGACCATAGGTCGAGCGCTTTGATTTAGTGAGAAATGTGTAGGAATATGTAAGTCCTCAGGTTTCTCCTATATTTCTATGTTCCACCGTCACCACAAACTCATTAAGCGTCTCATCGTTTACGAACTTGATATTAGTCTTGCCCTTTATTTACATGAATTCTGCGTTAATCTTCTGAAAAGTGTACGAAGTATCAAGCATTTTTCGTAACTTTGCACTTTCAAACCAGAATAAAATGAGAACAAAGAATCTGATCCCCGCGCTACTGGCGCTGCTGCTGCCTGCGAGCGTCACCGCACAGGAGGCCGTGCCCGACGTGAACCCAACCGCCACCTATACCGACAACGACGGCAAGACCGCCGAGAGCGACAAGGACAGCCCCCAGATCAAGGGCCAAGCGCCGCTCGCCGTCACCTTCGCCGCCAACCCGACGAACATGGGCGACTACACGCCCACCTTCGAATGGCACTTCCGGCAGGAGGGCGAGGCCAGGGACTTCATGGTGCGCTACGAGGAGGTCACCGACTACACCTTCACCGCCGCCGGCACGACGAAGGTGGTGCTGCGCACGACGCTCAACAACGGCGAGGCCGAGCTCGACTCCATCGTGTTCAGCGTGACCGTCAGCGAGAGTAAGCTCACCTTCCCCAACGCCTTCTCGCCCAACAATGGCGATAGCGACAACAACATCTACAAGGCCAAGGAGTACCAGAGCATCGTGGAGTTCCACGCCTACATCTTCAACAGGTGGGGCCAGCAGCTCTACGACTGGACCGACCCCGCCGAGGGCTGGGACGGCACCTACCGGGGCAAGGACGTGAAAGAGGGCGTCTACTTCCTGCTGTGCCGCGCCAAGGGCGCCGACGGACAGGAGTACGTCATCCGCAAAGACGTGAACCTGCTGCGCAGCTACTACAACGAGTAGCCCGCGGCGGGAGCGGAACCAAGAAGACAGATTGACAGACTACCGACGACACACACATGAAAGAAGAGACAAGCATCAACGTTTACGGCGCCCGTGTACACAACCTGAAGAACATCGACTGCGTCATCCCCCACCACTCGCTCACCGTCATCACCGGTCTCAGCGGCTCCGGGAAGTCGAGCCTCGCCTTCGACACCATCTTCGCCGAAGGACAGCGACGGTATATCGAGACCTTCTCGGCCTACGCCCGCAACTTCCTCGGCGGCATGGAGCGCCCCGACGTCGACAAGATCACCGGCCTCTCGCCCGTGATCAGCATTGAGCAGAAGACCACCAACAAGAATCCGCGCTCGACCGTCGGGACGACCACCGAGGTCTACGACTACCTGCGCCTGCTCTTTGCCCGCGCCGGCCGCGCCTACAGCTACGCCACCGGCGAGGAGATGGTGAAATACACCGAGGAGCGCGTCGTCGACATGATCCTCCACGAGTATGCCTCCAAGCGCATACTCATCCTCGCACCCCTGGTGAGAAGCCGCAAGGGCCACTACCGCGAGCTCTTCGAGGCGATGCGCCGCAAGGGATACCTGAACATCCGCGTCGACGGCCAGCTGATGGAGATCACGCGCGGCATGAAGGTAGACCGCTACAAGAACCACGACATCGAGGTGGTCGTAGACAAGTTTGAGGTCAAGGGCGACGACCACCGACTCAAGAAGTCGGTCGCCATCGCCATGAAGCAGGGCGACGGGCTGATCATGATCCTCGACAAAGACACGGGCAGCATCAAGCACTTCTCCAAGCGTCTGATGTGCCCCACCACCGGCATCAGCTACTCCGACCCGGCGCCGAACAACTTCTCGTTCAACTCCCCCCAGGGTGCCTGCCCACACTGCAAGGGTCTGGGCGTCATCAGCCAGATAGACCTCGCCAAGGTGATGCCCGACCGCCGGCTGAGCATCCATGAAGGAGGCATCGTCCCGCTCGGGAAATACAAGAACCAGATGATCTTCTGGCAGATTGAGGCCATCCTGAAGAAATACAGCCTCGATGTGAAGACACCCATCGCCGAGCTCCCCGACGACGCCATCCGCGAGATACTCTACGGCTCGCTGGAGAACATACGCATCGACAAAGACGTCGTCCACACCTCCAGCGACTATTTCGTCGCCTTCGACGGCGTCGTCAAATACCTACGCAACGTGGTCGACAACGACGAGTCGGCAGCAGCACAGAAGTGGGCAGACCAGTTCATGGCCGAGTGCGAGTGCCCCGAGTGCCACGGACAGCGGCTCAACCGAGAGGCCCTCTCCTACCGCATCTGGGACAAGAACATCGCGGAACTCGCCTCGATGGACATCGTGGAGCTGCGACAGTGGCTCGACGATGTGGAGCCACACCTCGACAGCCAACAGATGAAGATCGCCGCCGAGATTCTCAAGGAGATCCACACAAGGCTCGACTTCCTGCTCGACGTGGGACTCGACTACCTCGCACTCAACCGACAGTCGGCATCGCTCTCCGGCGGCGAGAGCCAGCGCATACGCCTGGCCACACAGATCGGATCGCAGCTCGTCAACGTGCTCTACATCCTCGACGAGCCATCCATCGGCCTGCACCAGCGCGACAACGAACGGCTCATCACCTCGCTCAAAGAGCTGCGCGACCTGGGCAACACCGTCATCGTCGTGGAGCACGACGAGGACATGATGCGCAGCGCCGACTGGATCATCGACATCGGGCCGCGCGCCGGGCGCAAAGGCGGCGAAGTGGTGTTCCAGGGCACCCCGGCAGAGATGATGAAGGCCGACACCCTCACGGCGAAGTACCTCAGGGGCGATATCGCGAGGAGTGTGGAGGGTGGAGTGAGGAGTGAGAATACTCCGAGTGCTGATCCCGCCGCAGATACCGCCGCAGAACATATCTCCCTCCACACTCCACCCTCCACCCTCCACGAAAAGAAACTCGTACTAAAGGGCTGCACTGGCAACAACCTCAAGCACGTCGACGTGGAGTTCCCCCTCGGCAAGCTCATCCTCGTCACAGGCGTCAGCGGCTCGGGCAAGTCCACGCTCATCAACGAGACCCTGCAGCCCATCCTCTCACAGCACTTCTACCGCTCGCTCAAGAAGCCCATGCCCTACGACAGCATCGAAGGCATCGATAATATAGACAAGGTGGTCAACGTCGACCAGTCGCCCATCGGCCGCACACCACGCTCGAACCCCGCCACCTACACCGGCGTCTTCGCCGACATCCGCTCGCTCTTCGTCAACCTGCCCGAGGCCAAGATACGCGGCTATAAGCCCGGACGATTCTCGTTCAACGTGAAGGGCGGGCGCTGCGAGACCTGCGGCGGCAACGGCTACAAAACCATCGAGATGAACTTCCTGCCCGACATACAGGTACCCTGCGAGGAGTGCCGCGGCAAGCGCTACAACCGCGAGACGCTCGAGGTGAGATACAAAGGCAAGTCGATCGCCGACGTGCTCGACATGACCATCAACCAGGCCGTCGAGTTCTTCGAGAACGTACCCGACATCCTCCGCAAAATCAAGACCATCCAGGATGTGGGCCTCGGATACATCAAGCTCGGACAGCCCTCCACCACCCTCTCCGGCGGAGAGAGCCAGCGCATCAAGCTCGCCACCGAGCTCTCCAAAAAGGATACGGGCAAGACACTCTACATCCTCGACGAGCCCACCACAGGCCTGCACTTCGAGGACATCCGCATCCTCATGCAGGTGCTGCGCCGTCTCGTCGACCGGGGCAACACCGTCATCATCATCGAGCACAACCTCGACGTGATCCGTCAGGCCGACTGGATTATCGACATGGGGCCAGAGGGCGGGCGCAAGGGTGGACAGGTGCTCTCTGCCGGAACTCCGGCAGAGGTCGCCAAATCAAAGAAGGGCTATACTCCGAAATACCTTTAAAAGAGGAAAGAGAAAGACACTCACTCCTCGGAAACTCTCCTCACACCTCGGCTGCGGGCATACTCCTCTCGAGCGCGGGCCAGCTGAGCCAGGAAAGCATCGTTCGACAGCAGACGGCTCATGACGGCGGTGGCCTCCACCAGCGAAGCGTCTGTATCGCTCTTGTAATGACGGCCGCAGATCACACGACTGAGCGCATAGTCTTGTGCACGACGGATAAGGGCCTCTGTAGAGTCAGGCACCACGAGGGCCAGCGTCAGCGCATACACCCACCCTCTCACGCTGTGACCCGAGGGATAACCGAACGACTCGGCCGCGGCAGAATCGTCTTCGGCCACCAGCGACGGCTCGCCGTAATGCACAAACGGCCGGATGCGCCGATAGTAGTCCTTGGCGCGCTTGTTGGTGGTGTTGGCATCAATACGGGCGCCTTCCACCAACTTGAATATCTCCGGGCACTCCTTGGGGCCGATGATGAAGCCGGCAGCCTCGCTAAATGACTTCGAGGTCCACTGCACCTCATCGATGGCAGCCTGCACGCCACGAGGGGTCGTACGCTGCTGCTTGCCCCAATGATAGTAGTAGTCGTCGACCACAAAGTCTACGCTGTCGGGGGTGACAGGCTCCGACAGATACTTGATATGGTTGGGCAGCTCCTTGAAACTGAGGAACGACGGTGTCTCCAGTTTCTGACCCTTATCATCGGCGGCCGACTGGGTCACGGCCAGCAAAGACGCCAAGTCAAGAGGCGCTGTCGGCGAGGGGACAAAGTCGATGTCAGGTATGACAATCGTCTTGAACCAGTCCTTCAGCCATCCCTTATACTGATTCTGCGAGTCGGCCACCAGCACGAGCACCTGTCGCCCGTCGGCCAGCTTCGGTCCTTTGCAGATACCCTCGTAGTTGGCAATGTTCAGGTTCTTCAGGTTCACATGGGTACGGAACTCCGTGATCAGCTTCTTCTGCAGCAAGTCGCCGGGCTGCTGCATCGAGGGGTTCACCAGATAGAGCTTCACGTGGACAAAAGAGCCAATATACTTAGGCGCCTCTCTCACCTCGCGCTCCAGGACGACGATCTGACCATTGTCGAGCGCAGTCATGCCACTCACGCCCAGCGTGCTCTTGCCCTCGCGACTGTCCACGGACGAAGAGTCGGTCACGTACCAATACTGCGCGTCAGGCTGCAGGTCGTCGCCGAAGCTCTGCAGTCGTAGCACATTGGCTATCTTCCGTTTGATATTAGGCTTCTCACCGTCAGTCTTCAGCGTATTCTCCGTGGTGGCCCAAAAGCGGTGAGTGACGGCATTATACGTCAGCGCCTCAAAGCCTCGGTTGTCGTAGGCGATGCCATACACACTCGGTATATTCAGCCGGCGACCAGTCTGCCGACCCTCGAGGGTGTATTCCACAATCTGCCCGTCGCCCTCGCCACTCACGAATACTGTGTTAGAAGGAGCCACATAGCAGATTCCCTCCTCGTCGCGGTTGGGTTCGTCGGGCATGGTCATAAAGCCCTCGCTCCTGACGTCCTTGATCTCGCCCGTTTGGTTGTCGGTGGTGATACTCATCACATAGAAGCCCGCCGTGCGCGACTTGTCGTCGGCCACGGCATAGCGGTCGCCGCCAAGCCAGGTTATACCACTGTAGTTACCTGCCGGCACCGTCTTGGAGAAACTGCGCTGTTTGTTCACTCTCACCTGTTGAGCCGACACCTCGATGGCAGTCGCCACCAGGCTCAGCGCGGCCATAGCCATATACTTCATATCCATGATGCGTATTGTGACGCTGAAAAAAGTTTGTTATAAGTCGTGATTATTATCTAATGAAGTATAATATTAGTTTTTAAGTTTACAGTTTACACTGAGTAAACTGTAAACTTAAAACCATAAAAATCAACCTTCTATTATAGTCCGGCAGCAGCAATCCACTCGTATATGCAGGAGCAGACGCCGAAGAGGGCTACGCCTATGGTGCATACGGCCAAGGCGCACTTCGTGGAGAGGTCGCTCTGGAACGTCGGCAGCGGGGTGTCGGTCTTCGTGATATACATGGCCTTCACGATCAGCAGATAGTAGTAGAGTGATACCACGGTGTTGATCAAGGCAATGAATACCACAAAGTAGGCAGCAGCACTCCCTTGTTCGGCGGCAGCCATGAATACGAAGAACTTAGAGAACATGCCTGCGAACGGCGGGATACCACCAAGCGAGAACAGTGCCAGCGTCATGAGGAACGCCAACTTCGGGTTGGTTTGGTAGAAGCCATTATAGGCTGCGATGTCCGTACGTCCACCGTTGTTGTGCTCCACCACGTTGATGATGGTGAATACCGCCATATTGGCGACCACATACACCAACACATAGTAAGTGAGAGCGGCGATACCCATCTGCGAGTTACCCACCACGGCCAGCATGATATAGCCTGCCTGCGAGATACTCGAGAAGGCCATGAACCGCTTAAGCTCCGACTGGCGGATGGCGAAGAGGTTGGCGACGGTGATGGAAAGCACGATAACGATGTAGAGCATATACTCCCAATAGCAGACCAGCGGCTGGAACACTTTCATCAGGATGATGCACAGCGTGAGCGCGGCGGCTCCCTTGGAGATGACACTCAGATAGCCCGTCACCGGTGTGGGAGCACCCTGATAGGTGTCGGCAGTCCAGAAGTGGAAGGGCACGAGCGATATCTTGAATCCAAGTCCGCTGAAGAAGAACACCATGCCCATGATGGCCATCGGTGAAGCGGAGAGCTTGGCTGCGACATCGTCGAAGTATAATGTTCCAGTAAAGCCATAGATGAACGAGATACCATAAAGCATCACACCGCTGGAGAACGTAGCCACAAGGATGTACTTCGCGGCACCCTCGGCCGAATTCTGCTTCCACTTGTCGAGGGCCACCATACATGCCAGAGGCACTGATGCCGTCTCGAGGCCGAGGAAGAACAGCAGGAAATTGCCACTCGACATCATGATAAACATACCGAGGAGCGTAGAGATCAGTAACATGTAGAACTCACCGACATATTTGCTATTGTCACCTTGACTACCACCATTGAGCCATGGCTGTGCCATGATGACAACGATGACAGAGCCAAAGGCAAGGATTGTCTTCATCACATTGACGGCTGTCGAAGTGACGTAGAGTCCGCCGAAGGCAGAGACAGGCCCACACAGCGCACTCACCACTGTAGCAGCAACAAGCATGACAGCAGCAATGATGCCTATGGTGAGCAAGCGGTCCTTTCCTCTGCGAGGACAGCAGAAGTCAGCAAAAAAGACTATCAACAGAGCAACCACCAGGGCTATCTCTGGAATCATTTTAAGAAATTCACTGTAATTCATAGATGTAATTTACTATTTACGTATTTACAATTTACGATTTACTATTTATTACATCACACCGATGGACTGAAGGATGTTTCCAGCAGCAGGCGAGATCATATTGCTCACCCAGAACGGGAACGTGCCAAGGCCTGCCACACAGAAAATGAGACAGATGACGGCAACACGCTCGTCCCATGTAGCATCCGTCAGTTCAAGGTAGTGCTTGTTCTCCACCTCGCCATAGAGGATCTTGCCAACCACGCGCAGGATATAGACTGCAGTGACGACAATCGACGTACAGGCGATGATGGTGGCTACCATACGGAAAGAGTTGTTCGGGTCACCATAGACTGGCTCGGCACCGAAAGCACCCACGAAAATCGTCATCTCTGCAATGAAGCCCGAGAAGCCAGGCAGACCAAGGTTTGCCAGACCAGCTATCACATAACCCACAGCAAGGAAGGGCATAATCTTCATCAGACCCGCCAGCTCACGGATATCACGGGTATGGGTACGACCGTAGATCATACCGATGAGGGCGAAGAAAAGGGCCGTCATCAGACCATGGGAGAGCATCTGCAGGATAGCACCTGTCACAGCCGTCTGACTCATCATCAGCAGGGCGAAGAGCACCAGTCCGCAGTGAGACACAGAAGAGTAAGCATTGATATACTTCAGGTCGGTCTGTACGCAGGCACTCAGGGCACCATAGACGACAGAGATAGTCGTCAGGATCAGGAAGATCCACGACAGATCCTGTGCAGCCTCAGGCAACAGATACATGGCCACGCGGAAGCAGCCATAGCCTCCGAGCTTCATCAGCACACCGGCATGGAGCATCGACACTGCAGTAGGCGCCGAGGCATGACCATCGGGCGACCATGTGTGGAACGGGAACAGGGCTCCCAGCACGCCAAAGCCGATGAAGATAAAGGGGAAGAATATGTTCTGTATCCAGCCGGGGATGGCATGAGCGGCAGCTATCTGCGTCAGTTCGAATGTGTAGGTGCCACTGTACTGACCATTGAAGAAATAGATACCCAGCAGACCGAGGATCAGCAGTGCCGAACCTCCCATCAGCATGAGCGTCAGCTTCATGGCAGAGTACTCCTTATGACCAGACCCCCAGACGCCTATCAACAGGTACATCGGGATAAGGGCCACCTCGTAGAACATGAACATCGTAAAGAGGTCCGTAGAGATGAAGAACCCAAACACACCCGTTGAGAGCAACGTGAACCATAGGAAATACTCCTTAGTCAAAGGTTTGAGCTGCCACGAGGCGAATGTGCCCGTGAAGACAATGATACTCGACAGAAGCAGCATCACCACAGAAATACCGTCGACACCAACCGAGTAAGCGATATTCAGGGGCTTGAACCAGGGCACACTATACGTCAACAGCATCTCTGCCGTGTTACCGGCTGCACGCTCCTGGATGAAGTAGACAGTAAGCCAGATGCTCAAAGCCAACAGACAGCTGGCACCCGTCACCATCACACCACGCACCTGATTGAGATTCTTAGCAAGCCACAATCCCAACAGCATCAGGGCGGGAATTAATACGAAAACACTTAATATACTCATATCTTTAGATGCATAAAAGGATTAATGTTAATGCAACCGTACCTGTGAGGAACCATACAGCATACTGGCGCACATCGCCACTCTGCCAGGGACGGATACTCTCGCCAGCCTCATTGGCACCCCAAGCCAGGAAATTGAACGTGCCGTCAACCACATGACGGTCGAACCATGCTATCGGCGTGGATACACAACGGAAGATGATACGATGGGTAACATACTGCCAGATTTCATCCTGATAGAAACGCTTGTAGGCAGCACGGTGCAGCTTCGGGAACGTCTTGTACAGACGGTCGGCGATGGGCTGTGACTCACCCTTGTAGATATACGTTGCCAGGCAGATGCTCAGAATAGCGATTACCGTAGAGGTGGCAGCGATGGCTACATCGAAGTGAATGGTATAGTCCTTGCCGCTGGCCGTGACAAAATGGCCGAATGAACCACCCCACCCTGCAAATCCGGCAATGGTGGAATAGATACCGACAATCATCGTGATGGCGCAGAGCACAATCAGAGGGATTGTCATCGAAAGCGGAGCCTCGTGAGGCGTATGATGCTCATGGGCCTCCTTATTCTCTGTACCCCAGAAGATGCCATAGTACAGACGGAACATGTAGAAGGCGGTCATGGCAGCAATACCCGTCATACACCACCCCACCACAGGACTGTACTGGAAACAGGCAGAGATAATCTCATCCTTCGAGCTGAAGCCCGAGAAGAACGGAATACCCGCAATAGCCAGACAGGAAATGAGGAACGTGATATGCGTTACAGGCATGTACTTGCGCAGGCCACCCATAAAGGCCATTTCATTAGAATGGACGGCATGAATGATACAGCCGGCACCAAGGAACAGGCAAGCCTTAAACATGGCATGGGTGAACAGATGGAACATCGAAGCCATGTAACCCAGCTGAGCATGATCGTCGTAGAGAGCACCATCATGAGAAGGCAGACAAACGCCAAGGGCCACCATCATAAACGCTATCTGCGAGATTGTGGAGAAAGCCAGCACACGCTTAATGTCGCTCTGGGCACAGGCCACGGCGGCAGCATAGAAGGCAGTGAAGACACCCACCCACACCACAACGGTCAATGCCTGAGGTGCGAAGTGTATCCACAAGGGGAACATACGAGCAATCTGGAACACACCTGCCACCACCATCGTTGCGGCGTGGATAAGTGCACTCACAGGCGTAGGACCCTCCATGGCGTCGGGCAGCCAGATATGCAACGGGAACATGGCAGACTTACCAGCACCACCAATAAACATCAGCACGAGTGCCGTAGGAATGATGAATGATCCGGCAACAAGAGCCTTTGTAATGTTTCCTTGGATGAACGGTGTCGTCCCCTCACCCATCACGACGTCCATGCCGTGACCGGCAAAGGTGAAGCTGAACGAATCGGTGTAATAGCCGAACATCAGGATACCGATGAGGAAGAACATATCGGCAAATCGGGTAACGATAAATGCCTTCTTAGAGGCGGCGATAGCAGGCTTCAACGGATAGTAGAAGCCGATGAGCAAATAAGAGCTTACACCCACGAGTTCCCAGAACATGTACATCTGGAAAATGTTCGTTGCGAGCACCAGACCCAGCATCGACATCGTGAACAAACTCAGGAACGCATAGTAGCGCTGGAAGCCCTTCTCTCCGTGCATATAGCCGAAAGAGTAGATATGAACCATCAACGACACGGTGGAAATAACGATGAGCATCATCACCGAGATGGGATCCAGCAGGATACCCATGTCGAAATGAAGATTGCCTAACGGCAGCCAGGTGTAGTTGTAGGGAACGATTGTCTGGAAGACACCATTCACGCGGTCTGCCGAGAAATACTGGAAGGCCGTGGTGTACGACAGGATCGTTACAAGTCCAAGTGAGCAGGTGCCAATAAGCCCTGCAGTCTTATGCTGCATCTTCATGCCAGCCAGTCCCAGAACGAGGAACGACAGCAGCGGCAGAAGCATGATAAATATCGTGTAACTATACATAATCTTTACCTTTTTACTTTTATACCTTTTTTACTTTAACTATCGTTTCATATTCTGAATACTGTCTACGCTGTCACTATTGAAGTTGCGGTAGACATTGATAATAATCGCAATAGCAACAGCCGTTTCTGCCGCAGCCACGCCAATGCCGAAGAGAGACATGAAGAAACCCTCGAGCTGACCGGGGAAGAGCAGACGGTTAAACGCTGCGAAGTTGATCTCAACGGCGTTGAGGATCAGCTCTACAGAGATGAGCATCGCAATCAGGTTACGGCGAGAGATAAAGCCATAGACACCGATGAAGAACAGCAGAGCGCTGAGAATAAAATAATATTGTACAGGTACCATAATTCTCTAATTCTCTAATTCTTTATCCTTTCTTGCAATAGCCAGACCACCAATGATACAAGCCAACAGGAACACCGAGATGAGCTCGAAGGGGAGCACATACTGATACTTGTCGGCACCAACGAGTGCATGTCCGATCTCACGCATCGGCACCTCTACGTCGGCCACCTGGCAGGCAGCATACATAAACTTATTCTTAAGCAGTACGGCACAGACCATGACCAGGCCTACGAGCGAGAGGATTGCCCCGTAGACGACACGGCTGCCCTTCACACGCTCTATCAGACCCTGCAGCGAACGCTTGCTCACCAGCTGGATGGCGAAGACGTAAAGCATCGTCACACCACCGGCATAGACAGAGATCTGAGCAGCCCCAAGGAACGTATAGTCGAGCAGGAAATAAAGTCCTGCCACGCCAAAGAGCACGAACAACAGGAACGTTGCGGCTCTCATAATCCGCTTCGTCATCACACACAACACGGCAGAACCGAGTATGACAAAAGCGAGAATAAAAAACATGATATAGTTTGCCATCGTCGATTACTTCGTTTTAGTGTTAAACTTACCGACTTCGAAGGGAGCACCACCGTTGATGAGGTTGGGCAGCGAACCACCGTTGTAGACCTCTTCATTCAGATGGAGCACCAGCTTGCTGCGGTCGAACACAGCGTTCTCAAAGTCATTCGTGAACTCAATAGCATCGAAGTTGCAGGCGTTCGTACAGAGCTGACAGAACATGCAGTCTCCCAGATCGTACTGATAGTCGTCAAGCACCTTCTTCTTCTTGCCTGTCTCAGGATCCTCTGCCATATGGGCAGTAATCTTGATGGTTCCATTCGGACAGGCCTTCTCGCACAGTGTGCAAGCCGTACACTTATACGAGCCGTCCTCGTTACGCTTGAAGGTCAAGCGCCCACGATGACGTTTCGACACATGGAGTGTCGTCTTGCGATTCTCAGGATACTGCTCCGTCGACTTGTTGGTAAAGAAGTCCTTGAAGTATTCCTTCCAGGTGGTCTTCATGCCCGTAGCCAGCGTCTTGGCAGCATGCCCGATTTCTCCGAAATATGATTTATTATCTTCCATTGCTATACCTTATTTAATATATAGGCCCAGGGCCACCACAACAGTCATGATCACGAGGTTGATGAGAGCCAGAGGCATCAGGTACTTCCACTCCAGCTTCAATATCTGGTCGATACGCAGACGGGGGAACGTCCACTTGATCCACATAAGGATCCACACCAGGAAGAACGCCTTGCCGAGGAACCAGACGATGCCAGGAATATAGTTCATCACGTTGTCGAAGGCCTCGATGCCGATGTTCACTGGTGCCCAGCCCCCGAGGAATACCGTAGCGGCGATGCCCGCAATGATGAACAGGTTGAGGAATTCCGCGAGGTAGAAGAAGCCGAAGCCCATACCAGAGTACTCTGTATGGTGTCCGGCAGTCAGCTCACTCTCTGCCTCAGCCATATCGAACGGTCCACGGTTTGCCTCTGCATTACCAGCCACGAGGAATACGAGGAAGGCAATAATGGCGGGGATATGCCCCTGGAAGATGAGCCACTTCCAAGGTCCCGTCTGAGCCTCGACGATACCACTCATCTTCATCGTACCTGTCAGGATCACGGCAGTGATCAGACAGAGGCAGAGCGACATCTCGTAGGAGATCATCTGCACGGCACCACGCATGGCCGAGACGACGGAGTACTTGTTGTTGGAGCCCCATCCAGCGAGGAAGATACCTACCACGCCAATCGACGAGATGGCCGTGAGCAGAAACACACCCACATTGAAATCGAGAATCGTGGCACCGTTGTTCCAGGGCAGGAACGAGAAGGCACCCACACTTCCGATAATCACCAAGAGCGGAGCCACGAGATAAAGAAATTTGTCGGCCTTGTCGACGATGAAGATCTCTTTGATGAGCATCTTGAACACGTCGGCAAACACCTGCAACAAGCCCCAGTAACCTACTCGCATCGGGCCTAAGCGGCACTGGAAGTAGGCACACACCTTGCGCTCCATGAATATCAGTGCGATGGCCAGCAGGGCATAGCCGCCAAGGATGGCGACACCCACGATCACGCACTCAATCAATATCGCTAACCAGTCAGGACAGCCTAACGTCATCCTGAGCAACTGGTCGAACCATTGGGTTATAATAGAAAAGTCGAACATATTCTCTTCAATTTTTCAATTTTCACTATTTCAATTCTTCGACTAACGGTCGATGTCAGGAATTACAACGTCAATAGCAGCACACGTAGCAATCAGGTCGGCAATCTTCTGACCACGGAGCATCGGGTCGAAAGCGCCGACAAGCGAGAGCCCCATCGGACGCATCTTCATGCGGTAGGGGCTCTTGTCGCCACGAGAGTCGAGATAGACGCCAAACTCACCGGCCACACCCTCGACAGAGTAGAACCACTGTCCCTCAGGCACCTTGATGATCGGCTTCTGCTTCACATAGAAGTCACCCTCAGGGATGTTGTCAATAAGCTGCTCGATGATGTTCAGGCTCTGGTACATCTCGTTGATGTGAACGAGGTAACGTCCCATAGAGTCACAGCTGTCAAGCGTACACTGCTCCCACTCCACCTTGTCGTACAAGTCGTAGGGGTGGTTCTTGCGCACGTCGTTCTTCCAGCCCGAGGCACGTCCGGCAGGACCTGTCACGGCATAGCTGATACAGTCCTCAAGCGACATTGGGCCACAGTTCTCCAGACGGTTGTGGGTGATGACATTGTCGCCAAACACGTCGAGATACTCCTGGATCGTCGGACGAAGATATTTAATGAGCTGCTTCACGTTCTTCACGAAGTTGGGATCGATGTCATCCTGCAGACCACCTATTCTATAGTAGTTCTGAATCAGACGTCCGCCAGTGGTCTCCTCCATGCAGTTCAGCACGTGCTCACGGTCACGCATACCGTAGAGGAATGCTGTGAGAGCACCTAAGTCCTGAGCGACACATGAAGTGAAGAGCAGGTGGGAGTCGAGACGTTGCAGCTCATCCATAATCGTACGGATGTACTTGATACGGTCTGTCAGTTCCACGCCCATGCCTTCCTCGATCACGCCCACCAGTGCATGGCGGTGCTGCATGGCTCCCAGATAGTTAAGACGATCGGTTAAAGCAAGCGTCTGGGGATAAGTCATGTTCTCCCACATCTTCTCAATACCGCGATGGATATAGCCGAAGTGCGGATAGATGCGCTTCACCGTCTCACCATTGAGCACAGTCTGCAGACGGAGCACACCATGGGTGGCAGGATGCTGAGGGCCGATATTGATCACATAGTCGTCCTGGGCGAAGAGCTTGTTCTGCTTCGACTGCAAGTTGCCGTCTTTGTCGAGATAGTACTCCAGGCCATAGTCGGGCTCCACGTCGTCGTCAAGCGTGTACTCGTCATTGAACTTCCAGTCCTTGCGGAAGGGATGCCCCTTAAAGTCATTGCGCAGGAACAAACGACGCATGTCTTTATGCCCCAGGAACACGATGCCGTAGAAATCAAACACCTCGCGCTCCAACAGCTCAGCTACGCGCCAAATGTGAGAGACGGTTGGGATATAGGCCATGACCTGACCATCAGTATCACCCGTGCCGTTGCTCGACATGCCGTCGCCACAGACTTGCGTCCTGGCCATCATCTTCACCGAGCAACGCTTATGGTTCGATGTATTCTCAAGGATATAAATACATCCGAGACCACCCTCTTCTGTAAGACCTTTGGGGAAATCCTCGCCGACGATGGTCACGAGATAGTCGTAATGCTCTTTCTCTTTCAAGTCCTGCATGCGCTGCGAGAACTCTTCAAACTTAAATTCCAGTGGTGTCAGTTTCATGCCTTAACCTCCTCTACTTTAGTTTCTGCCTGAGCAGTCTTCATTTCTTCAACAAATGCCTCAGGCACTTCCGTCACCACGATGGGCTCTCTTTTGTGATCGCCCAGCTTTGAACGGAACACCAGTTCCTCGTTCGATACGCCGAGCTCACGCTCTTCAGCCGTCTGTTTGTGGTTGGCGCCTCCGAAGAATTTCTCAATCTTCACCTTACGCTGCAGTTGCATCATGCCGTACATGATGGCCTCCGGACGAGGAGGACAGCCTGGCACAAACACGTCGACGGGCACGATCTCTTCGATACCCTTCACCACATGGTAGCTCGACTTAAAGGGGCCACCGCTGATGGCACAGCCACCCACAGCCACCACATATTTCGGCTCAGCCATCTCATCGTACAAACGCTTCAGGGCAGGAGCCATCTTATGAGTGATGGTACCTGCACACATGATCAGGTCGGCCTGACGGGGAGAATTTCGCGTCACCTCAAAGCCGAAGCGTGCGAAGTCGTAACGCGAACAGCCACAGGCCATGAACTCGATGCCACAGCACGAGGTGGCAAAAGTCAGCGACCACAGAGAGTTCGAGCGTCCCCAGTTAATCAACTGATCGAGCGAACCAGTAATCACATTGACGCCGCCCTCATGGAGCTCGTCAATAATCTTCTCCAACGAGTCGTTGTCTTTCCACTCCTCGTAGGGTACACTCTTGATGTGAGGTTTCCTTACTTCCATTCCAAGTCTCCTTTCCGCCAGGCGTATGCCAAGCCTAAAGCCAGAACTACCAGGAAGAAGCCGATCGACAGCAACGCCATCGCACCGAAGTCCTTCACTACTACAGCCCACGGATACAGAAACACCGTTTCCACATCAAACATGAGAAACAAGATGGCGAAGAGATAGAATCCCACAGATACAGGCAACCACGATGTGCCTCGTGTGGGTATACCACTCTCGTACGGCTCGCCCTTCACCTTCGCATAGGACCGCGGTCCGATTAGCTTGGCCAGGACATAAGCCGCCACCACCAATGTAATAGCCGTCAGCAAGACGGTAATTAACAAAGCATAGTTCATAAAATTAATATAATGTTATAACAATATTGTTCTCGTTTTTAAGCAGTTACGCAACAAATAAATGTACCTTCGCCGCTACGATGCTGCAAAGGTACAAAAAAAATGTGTAAGTAAGACGAATATTTATTAATAAATTAATAATAATTGTTAATCGCCGTCTGTAATCTCCGTGATAGCCTCTCCGATGCAGGCGTTAGGCTGCTGTATGTGGAGCATCTGGCATACCGTAGGGGCAATGTCGGTGATGTGCACCTCACGGCTTGTTGCTCCATGCTCCACCTGCCAGCCGTAGAAGAGCAGGGGGATATGGGCATCGTAGGGATTCCATTCACCGTGGGTTGTACCTGTTGGCGAGGAGCCTGGCCAGAACTCATAGTAGCCGGGCTCGAGCACCAGGAGCAGGTCGCCGGAGCGACGGGGATGATAGCCCAGCAGGGCACGGCTGCGGAGCACATCTGGCACGCTCCACGTATTCACCTTCTCGAAGTCCATGACGAACTGCACATGAGGCAGTTGTCTAAAAAAGCCTACGAGTGTCTCCTTCACCTTCGAGAGCTCCAGACCGAGGGCCTTGATGCGCCCATGATTCAGGAAGATGCGGTAACTGTTGATGCCGTTGATGATAGAGAGGTCGGCACCGAGCTCATCTCTCAGACAAGCCGCCAGGGCATTGCCCAACGCCTCGTCCTTCACACGCCAGGCACCGCCGTTCATCTTATGGTCGATCATATACTGGTAGTTATGGGCGGCGCCATGATCTGCCGTCAGGAATACCAGATAGTTACCCTTTCCCACCTGCTCATCGAATGCCCGCAACAGACGGGCGATATCCTTGTCAAGCTGCAAATAGGCCGCATCGGTATGCTCACCACGGGTACTCCACTCATGACCAATCACGTCGGTCTGCGAAAAACTCACGCAGAGCATGTCCGTGGCATCCCCCTTGCCGAGTTGTTCTCCCTGCAGGGCGGCGATGGCCATCTCGGCCGTCACGGTGCCGCAGATGGGGTCGTAGCCGATCTTCCGGTTCAGCTCCTGTGCCCGCTTGTTCTTCTTCAGCTCACGGTTGTAGGCCTTTGCCCACGCTGGCAGTTCCTCTGTATAGTACGTACTCGTGATAAAGCACACGTTCTTTGTGTCGAGCCAGTAAGCGCCGTTAGCGGAACGTCCCGCAGGCAGAATGGCAGCACGGTCCTTATACGATACGCCTATCACCTTCGAGCGGAAATCGGTATGCATCCGCAACTGGTCGCCAATGGTTGTCGAGAGTAGGCGGCGGGGCGACATCTGCCCTTTCTTCGAGTCACTGCCGACAGGTGCAACGGTGGTGTCGCCACAACAGTAGACCGACTTGTCATCGATAAAGAAGTCGTTGCCGCAGATGCCGTGCATGGCGGGCGTCGTACCAGTATAGGCACTCGTATGCCCGATGGCAGTCACCGTCGGCAGGTAGTTTATTAGACAGTTGTCGCAGGAGTAGCCCTCGTCTATGAGGCGTTTGATTCCATCATCACCAAACTGATCGTAATAGCGCGACAGGTAATCCCATCGCATCTGATCCACGACGATCCCAACCACAAGTTTCGGGCGCTCGTTCATCTTTAAGCGGGCCCACGTCTGCACCATACTGCAGGAAGCCAGCAGTATAAACAATACTATTTTTTTCATCCTCAATTCTTTTAGTAAGCGTGTAAAGTTATACATTTATTCTGAGATAGTCTAAGCTATGCACCGTTTTATTTCTTCCCCTCGTACCACTGCTTCAGCACGTAGAAGGCCTTCTTCTTCCGGCCGTCGTCGCTGAAGAGACCCTTGCGGTTGTAGTAGTCCTGGATGCCGGGCAGCAGTCGGCGGGGCGAGCGGAAGTCCTTCAGGATCCAGGGCGTGGTGCCGGCCAGACCGTCGATTTTGTCGAGCATGGCGGTGTTCTCGCGGTAGAGGTTCTCCTGGAACTCCTCGGTGAAGCGGAGGTTCTTCGCGCCGTGGAAGCCGGCCTTGGCACCACCGCCGAACTCGCTGATGATGACGGGTTTGTCGTAGGGTATCTCCCAGGTCATCTTCGCGGCGTCGTTCACGTCGCGGTACCAGCCGATGTACTGGTTGAAGGAGATCACGTCGACGTACTCGTTCATATTATCCTGCAACTTGTTATGGTAGTTGGCGGCCGAGAGCACCTCCATCGCCATCGATACGAGGCGGGTGCTGTCCATCTCGTGGGCCTGCTTGGAGAGGCTGCTGAGGAATCGGTCGCGCTCGGCGGAGTGTGGTGTCTCGTTGGCGATGCTCCAGATGATCACGTTGCAGCGGTTCTGGTCGCGGCGGATCATGTCGCGGAGCTGCTGGCTGGCGTTGGCGTAGGTGCCGGCGTTCGTCCAGTCGATGGTCCAGTAGACGGGTATCTCCGACCATACCATGAGTCCCATGCGTTCAGCCTCGCGCACCATGTATTCGTTGTGGGGGTAGTGGGCCAGGCGCACGAAGTTGCAGCCCAGTTCCTTGGCCCAGGAGAGCAGGCGGCGGGCGTCGTCGGGGCCGTTGGCGCGGCCGCCGCCGTTAGGCTTCTCCTCATGGATGGAGATGCCGCGGAGGAAGACGGGCTGGCCGTTGAGCAGCAGCTGCTTGCCCTGGGTGGCGATGGTACGGAAACCGATGCTGTCGGCGAAACTATCGCCGACCACTGAACCGGCAGAGAGGCTCAGCTCCACGCGGTAGCGCTTGGGGCTCTCGGGGCTCCAGAGCTGCAGGCGCTTGGCTTTCAGCGTCGCGGTGGCGCGGCCTTCGGCGTCGGTGGTCACGGTCTGCTTCAGCTTCAGCTCGGGGATGGCGAGCGTCACTTGGCGGCCGGCCTCCTTCTGGCTGAGCTGGAGCGAGAAGTTGAGCTGCTTCGGGTTCTGGCGGTCGAGCTGCAGCGAGTAGTTCTCGATGTAGGTGTCGGGCACGCTGACGAGGAGCACGTCGCGGGTAATGCCGCCGTAGTTCCACCAGTCGAAGATGAGCGTGGGCACGTTCTCGCGGCTGCGCTTGTTGTCGACCTTCACGGTGACGAAGTTCTCGCCCTCGCGCAGCAGGCCGGTCACGTCGAAGTTGAAGGGTGTGAAGCCGCCGACGTGCTTGCCCACCTCCGTGCCGTTGACGAAGACGATGGCCTCGTAGTTCACGGCGCCGAAGTAGAGCAGCGTCCTGTGGCCCGCCTTCGGCTGGTAGTCGAAGGTACGGTGGAACCACACGGTGCCCTCATAGAAGAACAGCCGCTCGTCGCGCGTGTTCCAGTCGGAGGGTATCTGCATCCGGTCGCTCTGGTCGAAGTCGTACTCGATGAGGTCTTCGGGCTTCTGGGGCTTCTGATTGCGGAAATAGCCGTTGCGTATCTTCTCGCGGCGGTAGCCGTAGTAGCCCGACTCCTGCACGTCGACGATGTAGCGCCACTCGCCGTTGAGCGATGTCGTCTGCCGGTTGAGCACATTGCCCACGAGGGGCACCATCTTGGTCTCGTCTGCCTGAGCCGTCATCGCGGCGCAGAGCAGCATCAGGATTGAAAGGATCTGTTTCATCATCGATATACAATATGTTTTTAATCGTCTTCGTCGTTTGGTGCGTGCAAAGTTACGAAAAAAGCTTGTAACAAACGAGCAATTTTCGAAGATTAACGATAAATAAAAGGCAAGACGGGGAGAAACGAAGAACTGAGGGATGGAGCCGTAAGGCGAACAGAAGGATAGCGGAGTATATCCGTGAATCTGCCCTACAATCAGAAGTGGTGCAGCCCCGTACCGAGGCAGACATGAAAGAGTTTCGTACATTGGTGGGGCTGGCGAACAACCTCAATCAACTAACAAAGATGGCTCATCAGAGCGGAAGTATGGACTAACATTCTCAAAGGGTAAGTACAAGAAACCGAGCGATTAAGGGGCTGTGAAAAGACAAAATACGAGATCCATCATCTCGTCATGAACACGCTGGCACAGGCCACTTCATGGAAAGATTTCAACTCACATCTCAAAGAAGAGGGCGTCAATATGGAAGTTGTGATGAGGACAAAGGATAGTCGGGATTTGAAAGATGTGCAAGGCATCCGTTTCACGAAAGACGGCTTAACCTTCAAGGCTTCACAGTTAATGCGTGGAATGACTTTTGCATAGATGGATGCAATCATCAGAAGGAATGTGGAGAAGGCGCAGCAAGCGAAAGTATATAATCAACCACAGTCAACACATTACGAATTGTCTTTCGACTATTCGCATATCACAACTGCCAAAGGGGTTCCTGCTGCCAATTAGACGGGAACCCCATCATCGATGGATCTATTGACGGATTGCGAAGTAGCAATAGCTTGAGGTCGCCAACGAAAGTGTTGTTAGTATCGATGGCACTCAGCCAATAGGCAATACAGCAGACCTTGCATGGTGGGCACAATGATTACGGAGCGAGGTCAGACTTTCCAGCCAGCTGGAAAGGAACTTGTGGTGATTCAGTCCAAACTCATGTGCGACATTATGTTTCAGTTGCGACTCATTGAAGTTGTTGAAGAGTTTTGAGAGTTCACCCAACGAAATCACCTCCAGCGTTTTCCAAACAGG
>CAMNPN010000077.1 GCA_946548085.1 uncultured Prevotella sp.
TGTTCAACAAGTGAGCGGAAAACGGGACTCGGACCCGCGACCCCAACCTTGGCAAGGTTGTGCTCTACCAACTGAGCTATTTCCGCATTTCATCCTTCTGAATTTTATCGGCAAAGCGCCGTTCTCAGAGGAGCATTTCTCTAAATGCGGTGCAAAGGTAATGCTTTTTTTGGAACTGGCAAACTTTTTACCCACTTTTTTTAAAAAAAACTGCTAATCCATCCTGTTTTTGTAGTCTGAGTAGCCAAAATCACGCAGAATTTCCAACTTTCCGTCCTCATGAAGCATACCAATTGACGGATGCTTCACACCGTTGAACATGGTTGTCTTCACCGTCGTATAGTGAATCATATCTTCAAAAAACACCTCTTCACCCACATGTAGTTCATGGTCGAACTGCCAGAAGTCCATGAAGTCGCCACTCAGGCAGCTATTGCCGCCCAGGCGGTATATATGGCATGTGGCGTGTGGAGTGGGATTACACTCATCAGTATGTTTTGCGTTGCGCACATCAGGAAAGTACGGCATTTCCAGACAGTCGGGCATGTGACAGGTGAAGCTCACGTCGAGGATGGCCGTGCGGATACCTTTGTCTTCCACAATGTCTACGACATGTGCCACCAGCGGTCCCGTCTGCCAGGCGAAGGCGCTGCCTGGCTCCAGGATCACCTTCAGCCACGGATAGCGGCGGTGGAAGTCGTGCATCAGCCTGACGAGCAGCTCCACGTCGTAGTCCTTCCGTGTCATCAGATGACCTCCGCCGAAGTTGATCCACTCTATCTGTGGAAACCAGCGTGAGAATTTCTCCTCGATATGACTGAGTGTCCGTTCGAATACATCGGCCCCACTCTCACAGTGACAATGACAGTGCAGCCCACGGATATCCGCCGGCAGTGTGTCTGGCAGCTTGTCGGCCGTCACGCCGAAACGGGTTCCCGGGGCACAGGGGTTGTAGAGCATTGTGCCCACCTCGGAATACTCCGGATTGACACGCAGGCCTATCTGCACGCCCTTGGCGCGCTGATGGAAGCGCTCATACTGCGACAGCGAGTTAAATGTCAGGTGTGACGAGCAGCTCACGATCTCGTCAAAATCCTCGTCGGTATAGGCTGGCGAATAAGTGTGAGCAGGTGCTCCGAACATCTCCTTGGCGAGCTTTGCCTCTGCCAGTGAGCTGGCGGTTGTCGAATGTATGTACTCTCTGAAGATGGGGAATGTCTTCCACAGGGCGAAGGCCTTGAAGGCAAGTATCACCTCTATGTCGGCCTTCGCCGCAACTCCGGCGATGAGCGTCAGGTTGCGGCGAAGTTTCTGTTCCTCTATAATATAAATAGGTGTAGGCATTATTTCTTAAGTGGGATTAATACGCTGAATGTCGAGCCCTGGCCCTCTGCTGACTCCACGATGCAGTCGCCACCGTTCTTACGGGCAAAGTCCTGGCAGAGCTGCAGTCCCAGTCCGGAGCCTTCCTCGCCGCCAGTGCCGTAGGTGGTCTCGCCTTTATGGAAGATGCTGCCAATGCGGTCTCGGGCGATACCCACGCCGTGGTCTCTGACGCTCACCTTGGCGAAGTCGCCCTCGCGCCCCATGATGATCTCGATGCTCGAGTCGGCTGGCGAGAACTTGATGGCGTTCGACAGGAAGTTCCTCACTACCGTTTTCAGCATATCGTTGTCGGCCTCCACCTTCAGTTCCTCTTGTGAGGGCTGCAGGTCGAGCTTGATATTCTTCGTCTGTGCAATAGCCTCGAAGATTTCCACCACGCCAGGGATGATGTCGTGCAGGTCGAGTTCCTGCTTTACCACATTCAGCCGCCCCGTCTGGCTCTTCGTCCATTTCAGCAGGTTGTCCAGCAGGTCGTGTACCTCCTCCGACTCCCTGTTAGCCTGGTCCAGCAGGTTGTAGAGTTCCTCGCCCACCGTCTCTTTCGATGTAGAGGCCACCACGAGATTGAGCACCATCCGTATGCTGGCCATGGGCGAGCGCAGGTCGTGGGCAATCACGGAGTACATCTTGTCACGGTTGTTCAGCGTAGCGCGCAGCTCCGCGTTCTGTTTCTCGATGATGCGCTTGGCGGCCACGAGCGATATCTGCTGGGTGACACGCATCACAAGCTCCTCCTTGTTGAAAGGTTTCGTCAGGAAGTCACTGGCTCCCACCTGGAATCCGTGTACCAGATCCTGCGGGGTGTTCAGTGCCGTGAGGAAGATGATGGGGATGTCTTTCGTCGTCTCATCCTTCTTCAGGACGACAGCGGTGTCGAATCCATTCATGTCGGGCATCATCACGTCGAGCAATATCAGGTCTGGATGTTCCTTCTTGGTCATCTCAATACACTGCAGACCGTTGTTGGCGGTACACACCTGAAACTTCTCATTTGACAAGAGAATCTTAAGCAACAGGACGTTGCTTACCACATCGTCGACGATCAGGATTTTATAGTCGCTCCGGTTTATCTGTGATTCAAGAGTCTCAACTGTATCCATTCGCAGTCGTTAATTTTAAGTTTTGCCTGCAAAAATAGTGCAATAATTTGAATTGACCAAATTATTGCACCTCTTTTTTCACTTTTCGGCCCTTTTCGGCCCGCAAAAGTTAGTTTTAATCACTCTACTGTCACCGATTTGGCGAGGTTACGCGGCTGATCCACGTTCTTTCCCTTGCATACAGCCACGTGGTAGGCGAGCAGCTGCAGGGGGATGGTGGCCACGAGCGGTTCGAGGCACTCCATCACGTCGGGCAGTTCGATCACCTCGTCGGCAATCTTCGCAATCACGTCGTCGCCCTTCGACACCAGGGCGATCACCCTACCCTGTCGGGCTTTGATCTCCTGGATGTTCGACAGCACCTTCTCGTACATCGCATTGTGTGTGGCGATCACCACCACGGGCATGTCGGAGTCGATCAATGCGATGGGGCCGTGCTTCATCTCTGCTGCCGGATAGCCCTCGGCGTGGATATAAGATATCTCTTTCAGCTTCAAGGCGCCCTCGAGGGCTACGGGATACGAGAATCCACGACCCAGATAGAGGAAGTTGTGTGCGTAGGTGAATGTGCGAGCCAGGTCGGCCACTCTGTCGTTCGTCTGCAGCACCTCGCGTATTTTCATGGGAATCTCACTCAGTCCCTTCACAATCTTCAGATACTCCTGACGGTCTACCGTGCCCTTGGCCTCGCCCATGGCCAGGGCGATCATCGTGAGCACCGTCACCTGTCCTGTGAAGGCCTTTGTCGAGGCCACACCGATCTCCGGACCCACATGGATATAGGTACCCGTATCCGTGGCCCTGGGGATGCTCGAGCCGATGGCGTTGCACACCCCATAGATGAATGCACCCTTCTCCTTGGCCAGCTGCACGGCTGCCAGCGTGTCGGCCGTCTCACCGCTCTGCGAGATGGCGATCACCAGGTCGTCTTTCGTCACCACGGGATTGCGGTAACGGAACTCCGAGGCATACTCCACCTCGACGGGGATGCGGCAGAGTGTCTCGATGATCTGCTTGCCGATGAGTCCGGCGTGCCACGAGGTGCCGCAGGCAACGATCACCACGCGCTTGGCATTGAGCAGTTGGCGACGGTAGTCGATGAGCGCCGAGAGCGTCACGTGGTCGGCCTCCACGTTCACACGGCCTCGCATGCAGTTCGTCAGGCACTCGGGTTGTTCGAAGATCTCTTTCAGCATGAAGTGCGGATAACCGCCCTTCTCGATCTGTCCCAGGTCGATGTCGACCGTCTTCACCTTCAGTTCCTGCTCCTCTCCGAGGATGCTCACCACGTGCAGATCCTGTCCCAGCCGTAACACGGCAATGTTTCCGTCTTCGAGATACACCACCTTGTCCGTATACTCCACGATGGGACTGGCGTCGGAGCCGAGGAAGAACTCATCTTCTCCGATGCCCACTACCAGCGGACTCTGCTTCCTGGCAGCAATGATCTGCGAGGGGTCGTTCTTGTCAATCACAGCGATGGCGTAGGCGCCAATCACCTGGTAGAGGGCCACCTGCACAGCCGTCAGCAGGTCCAGCTGCTTGTGGTCCTTGATATACTCTATCAGCTGCACGAGCACCTCCGTATCGGTGTCGCTCACGAAGTGCACGCCCTTGGCCTCCAGCTTACGCTTCAGGTCGGCATAGTTCTCGATGATGCCGTTATGTATGATTGCCAGGTTATGGCTCTCCGAGTAGTGAGGGTGGGCGTTGCGGCTGGAAGGCTCGCCGTGGGTGGCCCAACGGGTGTGGGCGATGCCTACGGAGCCGGTCACATCCTTGTCGGCACAATACTCCGTGAGGTTGTCCACCTTCCCCTTCGTCTTATACACATTCAGCTCGCCACGGCCGTTGAGCAGTGCCACACCGGCACTGTCGTAGCCACGATATTCCAGCCTGCGAAGGCCTTTTATCAGGATGGGATATGCATCCTTCTTACCAATATAACCTACGATTCCACACATAGTCTCTGTTGTTTTTGATTTATTCGTTATGTCTATTCGGCTGCAAAATTACGAAAAAATTTATTAACACCTATCACTCTTATTGAACTTTTTTTCTTTGCAGCCCTTTTTTTCTCCTTTGCACCCTGGTGGTGACTAACGGTTATGAGTAAGTAAACAAAGTGTCTGACTATAGTCGGACAAGTGTCTGACTTAAGTCGGACATGTGACTGACTATAGTCGGACGAGTGACTGACTAAAGTCAGACAGCCAGTTTAGGCCCTTAAAAGCGACAGTTTGGTATACAAAAAAATCCCGAAGCACGGTAGTGCCTCGGGAATGACTTCCGCCTTTTGGCGATCACAGATCGTTGTAGTTCTGCACGTTGAAGGTAGAGGTGCGCATGTCGCCCGTCTCGAAGCCTCGCTTGAGCCAGCGCTTACGCTGGTCGCTGGTGCCGTGAGTGAACGACTCGGGCGTAGCACGACCCTGGGCCTTCTTCTGCAGCCAGTCGTCACCGATAGCCTTGGCCAGCTCCAGACCCTTCTCCAGGTCGCCATATTCCATGGAGTGGTTCATCTTGTCCTCATAGTGGGCCCACACGCCAGCATAGTAGTCGGCGAGCAGTTCCAGGCGCACGCTGATCTTGTTGGCATTCACCTTGTCGGTAGAGTTCATGGCCTGGTGAGCCTTGGAGAGGGTGCCTGTGAGGTACTCCACATGGTGGCCAATCTCATGGGCGATAACGTAGGCATAGGCGAAGGTGTTGCCCTCGACACCGAGCTGGCGCTTCATCTGGGTGAAGAACGACAGGTCGATGTAGAGCTTCTGGTCGCCAGAGCAGTAGAACGGTCCGACGGCAGCCGTAGCGTTGCCACAGGCGGAGTTCACTTGATTAGAGAATAGCACGAGCGTGGGCGAGGTGTAGGTGCCTCCCATCTGCTCGAAGACGGGTCCCCACACATCCTCTGTAGAGGCGAGGATCTTCTTGCAGTCGCTGGCGAGCGCCTGCTCCTCCTCGGTGAAGCTCTCTTCACCAACGGTCTCCGTGCGCTGGGCCATCTGCTCCTGAGCAGCCTGCAAACTTGCCGATAGCGGGTCGCCGCCACTCATCCAGGCAAACAAGGCTGCGACGATAACTGCGCCGATACCACCGATACCGGCCTTTGCACCGCCACTTAATCCACGGCGGTCTTCTACATTAGAACTTTCTCTTCTTCCGTCTAATCTCATAATTCGTAAGTTTTAAGTTAATATTTAATTTAATCTTCCATACATCATCTCACAGTCATGTGAAAGCAGCCCTGCTTCACTTCGTACTTGATGTAGCACCGTTGCTGCTGGCGCATGTCGCGAAGCACCTCGGAGAGCACCCACTTGAGCGTGTCGTTGCGCACCTCGCGACGAGGAGGACCATCGGGGTTCTCGACAGTCTTATAGCGGTTGTAGCAGATGTCGAAGGTGGTGCCGTAGAGGTGGCAGGAGTTCTCCGTGGCATTACCGTTACGCTGACGGAGCTTGGCCACATCCTCCTGAGAACGGAGCACGCTGGTGACGATAAACTTATGCAAGGGTACCCCCTTGACGTAGAGGCTGTCGAAGAACGCCTGCCCTATATCCTGCAATAATACGGCGGCACGAGGCACGAGGTAAGGGATACTGGAGTAAAGCGGGTCTATATGATAATAAGGATTGGCACCGACATACACAAGCTCTCGTTTGCGCGTCTCGGCATCGGAACGGTTCAGTACAGGCGTTACCCCCCAGCGGTTGGCGGCCGTCAGCTGCAGACCGTTGGTGTCGGGGAAAGCCTCCTGGTAGTTGGGCACGGACAGAATGGGGTGAAAACTTTCTCTTTCCTTCTTCAATGCCTTTGGTGCAGGAAGGGCCTCTCGGACCACCGTGGTGACGACACCAGCCGCGGCCTCAGGCCTCACGTGGGCGACGGCCACCTGAGGGAACATCCAGCGCACGCAGGCCAGCAGCAAAACGACAGTTATAAAGCCCAGCAAATATCTCTTTTTCGTCAGTTTCATGTGGATATATCTCTATTCGGGCACAAAGTTACAACATTTTTTCGTAACATTGCCATAAAAAAAAGGCGAAGTTTTTCTGTCTCAGCAAAAAAAAGAAAATTTTCTTTTGTATTGCACACGATTTTTCGTAACTTTGCAGTCGAAATAGAAAAATTTGTATACAGATTGATCGAGAAGCATATTGTTTTAGAGGATATAGACCCCGTAACGTTCTATGGAGTCGGTAACGCTCATCTGCAGATACTACGCTCGCTCTATCCCAAGTTGCGGGTAGTGGCCCGCGACAACGTGATAAAGGTGTTGGGCGACGAGGAGCAGATGGCCGCTTTTGAAGAGACGGTTGAGAGCATTCACCAGCACGTGCTGAGATTCAACGCGTTAAGAGATGAGGACGTGCTAAATATCGTGAAAGGTCGCCAGCACGACGAGATGCCCGACGACGTGGTGTGCTACTCGATGTCGGGTCGCGCCATCAAGCCACGAACGAAGAATCAGCAGCGGCTGATAGAGGCTTACCAACAGAACGACATGGTGTTTGCCGTGGGTCCGGCAGGCACTGGCAAGACCTACCTCTCCATCGCCCTGGCCGTGAAGGCCCTGAAGGAGAAGGCGGCCAAGAAGATCATCCTCTCGCGCCCTGCCGTGGAGGCTGGCGAGAAACTGGGGTTCCTGCCTGGCGACATGAAGGACAAGATAGACCCCTACCTTCAGCCCCTCTACGACGCCCTGGAGGACATGCTGCCTCAGGTGAAGCTGCAAGACATGATGGAGAAGCACGTGATACAGATCGCGCCACTGGCCTTCATGCGTGGACGGACACTCAGCGACGCCGTCGTCATCCTTGACGAGGCGCAGAACACCACCCCGGCGCAAATACGTATGTTCCTGACACGAATGGGATGGAACACGAAGATGATCATCACGGGCGACATGACACAGATAGACCTTCCGCCCAAGGCCAAAAGCGGTCTCATCGAAGCCCTGCATATATTAAATAATGTGGAAGGCATCGGCATCGTGAACCTCGACCACTCGGATATCGTGCGCCACAAGCTCGTAACGCGCATCGTCAATGCCTATGAGGCCTTCGACAAGGAGCGGGAAGAGTATTCGTAAATCGTAAATAAGTAAATTGTAGATATAAAAATGGTGAAAGCATTAACAAAGACGGACTTTAAGTTCGCAGGACAAAAGAGCGTTTATCACGGAAAGGTCCGTGACGTGTACAACATCAACGACGACCTGATGGTGATGGTAGCCACAGACCGCATTTCAGCCTTCGACGTGGTGCTGCCAAAGGGCATCCCCTTCAAGGGACAGGTGCTCAACCAGATTGCCGCCAAGTTCCTGGATGCCACGACGGACATCTGCCCCAACTGGAAGCTCGCCACACCCGACCCCATGGTGACCATCGGCCTGAAGTGCGAAGGATTCCGTGTGGAGATGATCATCCGCTCGATACTCACAGGCTCGGCCTGGCGCGAGTACAAGAACGGTTGCCGTGAGCTCTGCGGTGTGAAACTGCCTGACGGCATGAAGGAGAACGAGCGCTTCCCAGAGCCAATCATCACCCCCACGACAAAGGCCGACGAGGGTCATGACATGAATATCTCCAAAGAGGAGATCATCGCCCAGGGACTGGTATCGGCAGAAGACTATGCTGTGATGGAGGACTATACCCGCAAGATCTTCAAGCGTGGACAGGAGATTGCCGCTAAGCGCGGACTGATCCTGGTAGACACGAAATACGAGTTCGGCAAGCGCAACGGCAAGGTGTATCTCATCGACGAGATCCACACCCCCGACTCCAGCCGCTACTTCTATGCCGACGGCTATGAGGAGAAGCTGGCCAAGGGCGAGCCCCAGCGACAGCTCTCGAAGGAGTTCGTGCGCCAGTGGCTCATCGAGCACAACTTCATGAACGAACCAGGACAGGTGATGCCAGAGATTACCGACGAATACGCAGAGAGCGTCAGCGAGCGCTACATCGAGCTCTACGAGAACATCGTGGGCGAGCGCTTCGAGCGCGAGACGAGCGCTGAGGATATCGCCACCCGTATCGAGCAGAACGTCAGCAGCTGGCTGAAGGCTTTCGAGAAAAAGAAGTAAAAGGAAAAAAGGCTGTGAGACCGTCAGGAGCATGTACAGACAAGAGCAGATAAAGCCCTATGGCGAGGGTGAGAAGGCGCAGCAGGTGGAAAGAATGTTCGACAACATCGCCCCTGCCTACGATAAGCTGAACCATCGCTTGTCGTGGAATATCGACAAGGGCTGGCGACGGAAGGCCATCCGACAGCTGGCCCCTTTCTGTCCGCAGACGATGCTCGACATTGCCACGGGCACTGGCGACTTCGCCATCCTCGCAGCAGAGATGCTCCGTCCGCAAAAGCTCGTGGGAGCTGACATCAGCGAGGGCATGATGGAGATTGGCCGCCAGAAGGTGAAGCAGAGAGGACTCGAGGACATCATCACTTTCGACAAGGAAGACTGTCTGGCACTCTCCTACCCTGACTGCTCTTTCGATGCCGTCACCGCAGCCTTCGGCATACGCAACTTCGCCGACCTCGACAAAGGACTACGCGAGATGCAGCGCGTGCTGAAGAAGGGCGGACACCTGAGCATCGTGGAGCTGACGACACCCGTCAGCTTTCCCATGAAACAGCTCTTCCACATCTACAGCCACACGGTGCTGCCCGTCTACGGAAGGCTGATCTCGAAAGACACCAGTGCCTACAGCTATCTGACGAAGACCATCGAGGCATTTCCGCAGGGTGAGCGGATGACAGAGATTCTACATAAAGCCGGATTCAGCGATGCCTGTTTCAAACGGCTTACATTCGGTATCTGTACGATGTATTTTGCAACTAAATAATCAACTAAAATGGATAGGTACGGACTAATAGGCTACCCCTTAGGGCACTCTTTTTCCATCAGCTACTTCAATCAGAAGTTCGCTGATGAGAAGATCAATGCCAAGTACGAGAACTACGAGATCGACAGTATCGACATTCTGCCAGAGATTCTCGACAAACACCCAGACCTGAAAGGACTGAATGTCACCATCCCCTACAAGCAGAAGGTCATACCTTTTCTCGACTCCCTCTCGCCAGAGGCAAGAGCCATCGGAGCAGTGAATGTAATCAGGGTCACCCACGAAGGCAACAAAACCATCCTGAAGGGCTACAACAGCGACGTGATAGGCTTCACCCAGAGCATAGAGCCTATGCTCGACAAGAAATGGCACAAGAAGGCCCTCATACTGGGTACTGGCGGAGCGTCGAAAGCCATCAACTACGGACTGAAGTCGCTGGGTATAGAACCCGTCTTTGTCAGCCGTTATGAGCGTCCTGACACCATCCAGTACAGCAAGATCACGCCAGAGGTGATAAAGGAATACAATGTCATTGTGAACTGTACGCCGCTGGGGATGTACCCCAAGACGGAGGAGTGTCCTGACCTGCCCTACGAGGCGATGGACAGTCACACCATCCTCTACGACCTGATATATAACCCAGACCAGACGCTGTTCATGCGGAAGGGAGCAGCACACGGTGCTGATGTGAAAAACGGGCTGGAGATGCTGCTGCTTCAGGCATTTGCCTCATGGGAGTTCTGGCACGGTAAAGATAAATAGAAGAAACAGAGATAATCCACAAATCGTAAATGGACAACAGGTATATGATGCGTGGCGTGAGCGCCGCCAAAGAGGATGTTCACAACGCAATCAAGAACATCGACAAGGGAATCTTCCCACAAGCATTCTGCAAAATCATTCCAGACATTCTGGGAGGCGACCCTGAGTATTGTAACATCATGCACGCCGACGGGGCAGGCACCAAGTCGAGCCTCGCCTATATGTATTGGAAAGAGACGGGCGACCTCTCCGTATGGAAAGGTATTGCCCAGGATGCCATCGTGATGAATACCGACGACCTGCTCTGCGTGGGCGCTGTCGACAATATCCTTGTCAGCAGCACCATCGGGCGCAACAAGATGCTTGTACCAGGCGAGGTGATCTCTGCCATCATCAACGGCACAGACGAGCTGCTGGCAGAGTTGCGCGAAATGGGTATCGGCATCTGGCCGACAGGTGGTGAGACGGCCGATGTGGGCGACCTCGTGCGCACGATCATCGTCGACTCTACTGTCACTTGCCGCATGAAGCGCTCTGACGTCATCGACAATGCAAATATCCGGCCTGGCGACGTTATCGTGGGACTGTCGTCCACGGGTCAGGCAACCTATGAGCAGCGCTACAACGGTGGCATGGGATCCAACGGCCTGACATCGGCCCGCCATGATGTCTTCGCCAAATATCTGGCAACCAACTACCCTGAAAGCTACGACCATGCTGTGCCCAATGAACTGGTGTATAGCGGCAAGTATCATCTGACGGACGCCGTTGAGGGCTCACCAGTAGATGCTGGTCAGTTGGTGCTCTCCCCTACCCGCACCTATGCCCCTGTGATCAAGCGCCTGCTCGACGAACTGCGCCCGGAAATCCACGGCATGGTGCACTGTACAGGTGGCGCCCAGACAAAGGTGCTGCACTTCGTCAGCGACAACTGCCGCGTGGTGAAGGACAACATGTTCCCCGTACCACCACTCTTCCAGGCCATCCACGACTGCTCGGGCACCGACTGGAAAGAGATGTACCAGGTGTTCAACATGGGTCATCGTATGGAGATCTATGTGCGTCCGGAAGTGGCTGACAGGGTGATTGAACTATCCAAGTCGTTCAATATCGATGCACAGGTCGTGGGTCACATCGAGGAAGGCAAAAAGAGCCTGACCATCAAGAGTGAGTTCGGCACATTTGAATACTAAACGCATGAAAAAAGCGTCTTTCCTGCTCTGCTGTCTCCTCGCACTGGCATCCTGTGCAGAACTGACAAGCATGATCGTTGAGGACACTTTACAAAGCAGCCTAAAGGGAGCCCAGACCAATCACAAGCGTACTAAATCCGACGACAAGAAATTGCTGAAGCAGCAAGAAGAACTGAAAAAGGCTGGGAAATGCCCTACTTGTCGTGGCATGGGAAAGACACCCGACGGCAGGTATGAATGCACGGTCTGCAAGGGAACAGGAAAATATATTGAAACAAATAATAAATAAGATTAATGGCAGAGACAACCAACAGCATACTGCAGAAACTCGATGG
>CAMNPN010000078.1 GCA_946548085.1 uncultured Prevotella sp.
ATCGGCAAACTGCTACAGGCACGCGGTTATAAGGTGACCATCCAGAAGTTTGATCCCTACATCAATATTGATCCAGGTACGCTGAACCCCTACGAGCACGGCGAGTGCTACGTAACGGAGGACGGTTTTGAGACCGACCTCGACCTGGGACACTACGAGCGGTTTACGGGTATTCATACCACACGCGACAACAGCATCACCACCGGGCGCATTTATAAAACAGTTATCGACCGTGAGCGCCATGGCGACTATCTGGGTAAGACCATCCAGGTGGTGCCCCATATTACGGATGAAATCAAGCGCAGGATGCTCAGGGAAGGGCTCGACGAGGGCTTCGACTTCGTCATTACTGAGGTGGGTGGCACAATAGGTGACATCGAGAGTGCACCGTTCATGGAAGCCATCCGTCAATTGCGCTGGCAACTGGGTCGTGATGCCGTGTGCGTACATCTTACTTATGTGCCTTATCTGAAAGCTGCCCAGGAGTTGAAGACCAAGCCCACCCAGCATTCCGTCAAAGAACTGCAGGGTATGGGTATCCAGCCCGATATCCTCGTCCTCAGAACTGAACGCCACCTTGATGACCATCTGCGCATGAAGGTGGCGTCGTTCTGTAATGTCGATCTGGAGTGCGTGGTGCAGAGCGAGGATATGCCCTCAATCTACGAGGTACCCGTCAGCATGCAGCGTCAGGGGCTCGATGCAGCCATCATGCGTAAGATAGGCATCCCTGTGGGAGAGGCGCCAGCCATGAAACCCTGGCATGACTTCCTCGACAAGCAGCGTAATGCCACGCGTGAGGTACATGTGGCCCTCGTGGGGAAATACGACCTGCAGGATGCCTATAAGAGCATCCGCGAGAGTCTGAATCTGGCTGGCATCTATAACGATGTGAAGATGAGGCTCCATTTCATCAACAGCGAAGAGATCACCCGCGAGAATATTGACCAGAAGCTCAGCGGCATGGCAGGCGTCGTCATCTGCCCAGGTTTTGGCACACGAGGCATCGAAGGAAAGATTCTTGCTGCCGAATACACCCGTACCCACGATATCCCCACCTTCGGTATCTGTCTGGGTATGCAGATGATGGTCATCGAGTTTGCCCGCAATGTACTGGGCTATCAGGATGCCAACAGTAGTGAGATGGACACCCAGACACCTCATAACGTGATTGATATGATGGAAGAGCAGAAAACCATCACTCAGATGGGAGGAACGATGCGGCTTGGCGCCTACGAGTGCGAACTGTTGAAGGGTAGTCGTGTCTATGAGGCCTATGGTAAGGAGATGCTCATCAAGGAGCGCCACCGCCACCGTTATGAGTTCAACAATGCCTATCAGGAGGAATACGAGCAGCATGGTATGAAGTGCGTAGGCATCAACCCTGCTGCCAACCTGGTGGAGATTGTGGAGATCCCGGAAAAGCGCTGGTATATCGGAACCCAGTTCCACCCGGAATATTCGTCAACGGTATTGCATCCGCACCCCTTGTTTATGTCGTTTATCAAATCATGTATCGATGGAACAGCTGAAGCATGAATGTGGTGTGGCGATGATTCGCCTGTTGAAGCCCCTGTCGTATTACGAACAAAAATACGGTACGTGGCGCTATGGTCTGAACAAACTCTATCTGATGATGGAGAAGCAGCACAACCGTGGTCAGGAGGGTGCAGGTGTAGGTTGTGTCAACCTCGATGCCCCTGCTGGCGAAGAATATATGTTCCGCGAGAAGGCCGAGGGTAAGGATGCTATCACCGAGGTGTTCAAAGCCATTGACCATTCCACATGCGATGACCACTCGAATAAAAATGGTCAATGTTCAATGGTCAATGGTCAATTACTAATGGGGCATCTGCGCTATTCCACTACGGGCAAGAGCGGGTTGCAGTATGTGCATCCCTTCCTGCGTCGTAACAACTGGCGCGCCAAGAACCTCTGTTTGTGTGGTAACTTTAACATGACCAACATCGACGAGGTCTTTCATTTTCTCACGGATCAAGGTCAGTCGCCTCGTATCTATGGTGACTCGTATATCACGCTCGAACTGATGGGCCACCGTCTGGACCGTGAGGTGGAACGCCTCTTTGTTGAAGCCAAAGAACAGGGCCTGCAGGGTACTGATATCACCCATTATATCGACGATCACGTGGAGATGGCGAATGTGCTCAAAACCACGATGCCCCATTTCGATGGCGGTTACGTGATGTGCGGACTCACGGGCTCTGGCGAGATGTTTGCCGTGCGAGACCCCTGGGGCATCCGCCCTGCGTTCTGGTATCAGGACGACGAGGTGGTGGTGCTGGCCTCAGAGCGTCCTGTGATCCAGACTACCTTCGACCTTCAGGTCGAAGATATCCACGAACTCCAGCCTGGTCAGTCGCTCATCGTCCGCAAGCGTGGTACGATGGTGCTCGAACAGATTCTTCCCGCCCAGCACCTGAGTGCCTGCTCCTTCGAGCGTATCTACTTCAGCCGTGGTTCCGATCGCGATATCTATCTCGAGCGCAAGCGCCTGGGTGAACAGCTCACGCCAGCCATCATGCAAGCCATTGGTGGTGATGTTGCCAACACTGTTTTTTCATATATCCCCAACACGGCCGAGGTCGCCTTCCATGGCATGACCGACGGCATCCGTCAGTTGGATCATGATGTCCGAATAGAGAAGGTCGTTTGGAAGGACATCAAACTCCGCACTTTCATCTCTGATGGTGCGGAGCGCAACGACCTTGCCGCCCATGTCTATGACATCACCTATGGCTCTTTGGAGCCTTACAAGGATAACCTCGTGATCATCGACGACTCGATTGTGCGAGGCACCACGCTCCGCGAGAGCATCTTCAAGATCCTCGACCGTCTGCACCCCAAGAAGATTGTGATGGTGTCGAGCTCGCCCCAGATACGCTACCCCGACTACTATGGCATCGACATGTCGCGCCTCGAAGAACTTTGTGCCTTCCGTGCCGCCATCGCTCTCATCAAGGAGCAGGGTAGGGAACAGGTGATAGCCGATGTGTATAAGGCTTGCAAGACCGATCCTGTCAGCGGCAATCATGTGCGGAGCATCTATGCCCAGTTCAGTGTCGACGATATCAACCATAAGATTGTCGAGATGTTGTGCCCCGAAGGCATGCAGGCGCCCATCGAACTCGTATATCAGAGCATCGAAGGACTTCACAAGGCCTGTCCCAATCATCCTGGCGACTGGTATTTCACTGGCCATTACCCAACCCCGGGCGGCATCCGTCTCTGCAATGAGGCTTTCGTGAACTATGTAGAAAAGGTATTGAAATTACAGTTATAAATGATATGAGAGAAGCAAGATTAATGCTTGAAGATGGCAGTCAGTTCTGCGGCTGGTCTTTCGGCTATGATGCAGATGCCATCGGTGAGGTGGTGTTCAACACTGCCATGACGGGCTATCCGGAGAGCCTCACCGATCCCAGCTATGCAGGACAGATACTGGTCACCACCTATCCCCTGATAGGTAACTATGGTGTACCAGATACTGGTCTGGGCGACAATGGCCTGCCCCTGCTGATGGAGAGCGACCGCATCCATGTGAAGGGACTCGTAGTGGCTGATTATAGTGAGACGTTCTCCCACTGGAATGCGAAGGAGTCGCTGGCTTCTTGGCTCAAGCGCGAGAAGATACCTGCCATCACAGGCATCGACACCCGTCGCCTCACTAAGGTGCTCCGCGAGCATGGTGTCATGATGGGCTCTATTATTTGCTGTGGCGCAGCAATAAACAAGTCTGAGGATTATGGCTTAGTCAATTGGGTTGAGAAGGTAAGTTGTAAAGATGTAATTACTTATGAACCAGAGTGCCCAGTCATTAATCTTCAATCTTCAACAAAGCGCGTTGTCTTAGTGGATTGTGGCGTCAAGGCCAACATCATCCGTTGCTTGATCAAGCGTGGCATCGAGGTGGTACGCGTGCCATGGGACTACGACTTCAACCAGCTCGAATTCGATGGACTCTTCCTCGCCAACGGTCCTGGCGACCCTGAACAATGCGGCACGACGGTGGCGCATATCCGCACGTTCCTCAACAATCCCGAAGTGCGTCCCTGCATGGGTATCTGCCTGGGCAACCAGTTGCTGGCCAAAGCCGCTGGTGCCAAGACCTACAAACTGAAATATGGTCATCGCTCGCACAACCAACCCGTCCAGCAGGTGGGCACCACGCGTTGCTTCATCACCTCGCAGAATCATGGCTATGCCGTGGATGACTCCACGCTGCCCGAGGACTGGGAACCGCTCTTCGTGAATATGAACGATGGTTCCAACGAGGGCATCCGTCATAAGCAGCATCCCTGGATGTCGGCTCAGTTCCACCCCGAAGCCTGCTCAGGCCCTGTGGATACCGAGTTTTTGTTTGATGAGTTTGTAAATATGTTAGGATGATGGAAAAGAAAGAAATCAAGAAAGTGCTGCTCTTAGGCAGTGGAGCGTTGAAGATAGGTCAGGCTGGAGAGTTCGACTATAGCGGTGCCCAAGCCCTGAAAGCCCTGAAGGAAGAAGGCATCCACTCGGTGCTCATCAATCCCAATATCGCCACGGTGCAAACTTCAAAAGGCGTGGCTGATACGGTATATTTCCAACCTGTTAAGGCAGAGTTTGTGGAGCGTGTCATCGAAAAAGAACGGCCTGACGGCATTCTGCTTTCTTTTGGCGGACAGACGGCTCTGAACTGTGGCGTAGAACTCTATGAGAAAGGCGTACTGGAGAAATATGGTGTCAAGGTGCTGGGTACGCCTGTGCAGGCCATCATCGACACTGAAGACCGCGACCTGTTTGTACAGCGCCTCGATGAGATTGGCGTCAAGACCATCAGGAGCGAGGCTTGCAGCACCGTTGGGGAGGTGCAAAAGGCAGCTCATGAATTAGGATTCCCTGTAATCCTGCGCGCGGCCTATGCCCTCGGTGGTCTCGGCTCTGGCTTCTGTGACAATGAGGAAGAACTGTTAGCCCGGGCCGAGGAAGCCTTCTCGTTCTCGCCACAGGTATTGGTGGAAAAATCGCTGAAAGGTTGGAAGGAAGTCGAGTACGAGGTGGTGCGCGACCGCTATGACAACTGTATCACCGTCTGCAATATGGAGAACCTCGACCCGTTGGGCATCCATACGGGTGAATCGATTGTGGTGGCTCCCAGTCAGACACTCTCGAACAGTGAGTATCATAAACTTCGTGCACTGGCCATCAAGATTATCCGTCATATCGGCATCGTAGGCGAATGTAACGTGCAGTATGCCCTCGACCCCAATTCCGAAGACTACCGTGTCATCGAGGTGAATGCCCGTCTGAGTCGTTCGTCGGCCTTGGCCTCAAAAGCCACAGGTTATCCTTTAGCGTTTGTGGCTGCAAAACTCGGTCTTGGCTACGGACTCTTCGACCTGAAGAACTCGGTAACGAAGACCACCAGTGCATTCTTTGAACCTGCCCTCGACTATGTGGTTGTCAAGATCCCACGCTGGGACCTGACCAAGTTCCAGGGAGTGAAACGCCAGCTTGGTTCATCGATGAAGAGCGTAGGCGAAGTGATGGCCATCGGACGCACTTTTGAAGAGGCCTTGCAGAAAGGTTTGCGTATGATAGGTCAAGGCATGCACGGCTTTGTGGAAAATCATGAGATCCAGATTCCCAATATAGAAAAATCCCTGCATGAGCCAACGGATTTGCGCATCTTCGTCGTGTCGAAGGCGTTGAAGATCGGTTACAGCGTCGAGCAGATTCATCAGTTGACGATGATTGACCGCTGGTTCCTGCAAAAACTGAAGCATATCGTTGATATCGACCAGCAACTGAAGGAGTACACTTATCTTTCTGAGATATCTGAGTTTATGGAGCCGAGCGAGTTCAAGGAATATCTTCAGTCGCCAGAGGTGGCACCGCTATTACATGCCGCCAAGGTCTACGGATTCTCTGATTTCCAGATTGCCCGTGCCGTCGGCTTAGAGAACCAGATGAAAATGGAAAAGGCTGGACTCACCATCCGCAAATGGCGTAAGATGCTGGGACTCGTGCCCACCGTCAACCAGATTGACACCCTTGCTGCGGAATATCCTGCCCAAACCAATTACCTCTACCTGTCATATCTTTAGTTTACAGTTTACGGTTTACAGTTTACAGATGATTACATTTACAGTTTAAAGTTTATAGAAGAATATGTGTGGAATTGTAGCAATATTGAATGTCAAGGAGCAGACCCATGCGCTGCGTGAGAAAGCATTGAAGATGAGTCAGAAGATCCGTCATCGCGGACCTGACTGGAGTGGAATATATTGTGGTGGCTCTGCCATCTTGGCCCATGAGCGACTGAGTATCGTAGACCCAGAATCAGGTGGACAGCCCCTTTATAGTCCTGATAAGAAGCAGGTCTTGGCTGTAAACGGCGAAATTTATAACCATCAGGAGATCCGTCGCCGTTTTGCGGGGCAGTATGATTTTCAGACAGGCTCTGACTGCGAGGTCATCCTCGCCCTCTATCGTGAAAGGCTACGGGTAGGCGGAATGAAAGGCATCGACTTCCTCGAAGACCTCAGTGGCATCTTTGCCTTTGTGCTCTATGATGAGGAGCGCAACGAATTCCTCATCGCCCGCGATCCCATTGGTGTCATTCCCCTCTACATTGGCTACGATGCTGATGGCACTGTCTACGTCGCCTCCGAGCTCAAGGCCCTCGAAGGCCAGTGCGAGCGTTACGAGCCCTTCCTCCCCGGCCATTATTACTGGAGTGTAGACCCCGGGCAGAAATGGTACTATCGTCGCGACTGGATGCTATACGACGCTGTGAAGGATAATCCCGCCTCTGTCGAGGCCATCCACGACGCCCTCGAGGATGCCGTCAAGCGCCAGCTCATGAGCGATGTGCCCTATGGTGTGCTGCTCTCAGGCGGTCTCGACAGCAGCGTCATTTCCGCCATCGCCGAGAAATACTCTGAGATGCGTATCGAGGACGACTCCAAGACCAAGGCCTACTGGCCCCGTCTGCACTCCTTCGCCGTAGGTCTGAAGGGTGCCCCTGATCTCGCCAAGGCCAAACTCGTTGCCGATCATATCGGTACCGTCCACCATGAGATCAACTACACCATCCAGGAAGGGCTCGATGCCATCCGCGACGTCATCTACTTCATCGAGACCTACGATGTCACCACCGTCCGAGCCTCTACGCCCATGTATCTGCTGGCGCGTGTCATCAAGTCGATGGGCATCAAGATGGTGCTCTCTGGAGAGGGGGCCGACGAGATCTTCGGTGGCTATCTCTATTTCCACAAAGCTCCTACCGCCAAGGACTTCCACGAGGAGACTGTGCGCAAACTCGGCAAGCTCTACATGTACGACTGTCTGCGGGCCAACAAGAGTCTCTCCGCCTGGGGTGTGGAGGGCCGTGTACCCTTCCTCGACAAAGAGTTCCTCGATGTCGCCATGCGCACCAACCCTGTGGCCAAGATGTGTCCAGGACAGACCATGGAGAAAAAGATTGTCCGCGAAGCCTTTGCCAGCATGCTGCCCGCCGAGGTGGCCTGGCGCCAGAAAGAACAGTTCAGTGATGGGGTGGGCTACAGCTGGATCGACACCCTCAAGCAGATCACCGCCGAGGCTGTCACCGACGAGCAGATGGCCCATGCTGCCGAGCGCTTCCCCATCAATCCGCCGAAGAACAAAGAAGAGTACTACTACCGCTCCATCTTCGCCGAGCACTTCCCTAGCGATTCTGCCGCTCGCAGTGTGCCCAGTGAGGCCAGCGTGGCCTGCTCCACCGCCATCGCCCTCGAATGGGATGCCGCCTTCAAGGGCATGAACGACCCCTCAGGTCGAGCCGTCAAAGGCGTCCATGAAATGGCGTATTGACGGAACGCCCCAAAAAGGCCGTCAAAGGCGTCCATGAAATGGCGTATTGACGGAACGCCCTAAAAAGTTGTTTTCTCAGAGGATGGTCACGATCGTCTTCTTCAGATCCTTGTCGGCGCTGGAGTTGCCTACCATCAGTTCGTAATTGCCAGGAACGACCCGCATGGTGTTCGTCTGCTCGTCCCAGCCCTCGAAGCGCTGGCGGGGCAGGTCGATGGTGACCGTCTTGGCCTCGCCGGGATTCAGCGATACCTGCTGGTAGGCGCGAAGGGATTTCAAGGGACCGTTAGGATCGTTCGTGTTACGGAGATAGACCTGGACGGTCTCGAGACCAGCCTTGGAGCCGGTGTTCTTGACGCTGACTTGTACCTTGTTGTTCTTATAGACGGGCTTGCCGATTTCGAATGTCGTATAGCTTAGGCCATAGCCGAAGGGGAAGAGGGCCTCGCCGCTATAGTAGCGATAGGTGCGGTTCTTCATCGTGTAGTCGAGGAAGTCGGGCAGCTCGTCGGTGCTCTTATAGAAGGTGACGGGCAGTTTGCCACTGGGGTTGTAGTCGCCGAAGAGCACCTCTGCCAGGGCCTGTCCGCCGCGCTCGCCGCCGTACCAGGCCTGAAGGATGGCGTCGCAACTCTCCAACTCGGGCACCAGTGCCATCGCCGAACCGGAGCAGTTGACGAAGATCACCTTCTTGCCAGCCTTGTGGAGCATCTGGAGTGTCTCGCGCTGGGCCTTGGGCAGCTCGATGCTCGTGCGGTCGCCGCCCTTGAAGCCCTCCTCGCTGACGCGCATCTCCTCGCCTTCGAGTTTGGGCGAGATGCCGCCCACGAAGATGACAGTCTCCGTGTCGCCGATCTGTGCCAGCAGTTCCTCATGGGTGGGTGCCACCTTGTGCTGGATGTCGAAGCCGAGCAGGGCAAAGCCAGCCTCCTGCACGTAGTCGATCTGGATGCGGTAGTGCTCGCCGGCTTTCACGGCCATCTCCTTCTGTCCGTTCTGGATGCGCTGGCGCACTTGCCAGATGTTGACGAGCGTGTCGCCGTTGACAATCAGGCGCACCTTGTCGTCGCCGGCAATGTTGAAGATGACGGTCTCGTCTCTGGTGGGGATGAACGTGGCATCGAGACGGGCAGAGAAGTTCTCGAGGTTGACGCCCGGGGCGAAGACGGTGTTGCCGCCGTTGCTCAGCAGGATGGGGGAGGTGAGGGTGACGGTGGCAGCGGGTGTGCCCGTCATCTCTGTATTATTATAATAGGTGGCCTGCATGCCTTTGCTGCCGAGGGGTGCTCGCAGTTCGGCGAAACGGCTCTCGAAGACTTCGTTGTGTGTCAGGCCGCAGCCGCTGATGAAGCGTGCCTGGGGGGCAAACTGCCGGATGCCTTCAAGGGCGGTGATGGTGCGGGTGGGATAGCCGCTGTAGTTGCCCCACTGCATCACGGAGTCGATGGCGTTGGCCCCGAGGACAACCAATGGCACACTATCCTCTTTCCTCTTTAGCGGCAGCACACCGTTATTCTTTAGCATGACGATGCTCTTGCGGGCCATGTCGAGGGCGAGCTGCTTGTGGGCATCGCAGGCGATGAGGCTCTCGGGCAGCTTTGTCCAGGGATTCAGTTCGTCGGGGTCGAGGTCGCCGAGCTCAAAGCGGGCAATAAGCAATCGTCTCAGGCTCTTGTCGAGGTCGGCCTTCTTGATGTCACCGCGGCGCACGGCCTCAGGCAGATGCTTATACTCCGAGCCGCACTCCACGTCGGTGCCTGCCAGCACGGCCTTGGCACTGGCCTCGGCCCCGTCCTTGGCCACATTGTGCCAGCGGGGCAGGAAGTCGCGGATGGCGCCGCAGTCGGAGGTGATCAGCCCGTCGAAGCCCCATTCGTCGCGCAGGATCTGCTGCTCGTAGCGGGTCTGGGCACAGCAGGCCTGACCGTCGATGCGCTGATAGGCGCACATGATCTCGGCCACCTTGCCTTCCTGCACCAGGGCCTTGAAGGCAGGCAGGTAGGTCTCCCAGAGGTCGCGCTCAGGCAACTGCTCCACATTGAACTCGTGGCGGTTCCACTCCGGACCGCTGTGCACGGCGAAGTGCTTGGCGCAGGCGAGGAGCTTCCTATAGTTTACAGTAGACAGTTTACGGTTTACAGTTGATTTGCTGGCAAGCCCTTCCACGCCTCCTGTGTAATCATCTGTAAGCTGTAAACCGTCCGCTGTAAACAAAATATCTCTTCCGTCGTAGGTCATCCCTTGCAGACCGCGTACGACGGCCAGGCCCATCTTGGATGTGAGATAGGGGTCCTCGCCATAGGTCTCCTGGCCGCGGCCCCAGCGGGGATCGCGGAAGATGTTGATGTTCGGTGTCCAGAACGACAGGCTCTGGTAGCGCTTGATGTCGCCGGAGCGCTTCGCCTGCTGGGCCTTCACACGGGCCTCGTCGCTGACGGCCGTGAACACGCGGTGCAGCAACTGGTCGTCCCACGAGGCGGCCATGCCCATGGTGATCGGGAACACGGTGGCAAAGCCGTTGCGGCCAACGCCGTGCAGTGCTTCGTTCCACCACTGGAACTGAGGTATGCCCAGGCGCTCGATGGCGGGCGACGTGTCCATCATCAGGCTCACTTTCTCTTCAAGGGTCAGACGTCCTAACAGGTCATCGGCTCTCTCAGCAGCAGAGAGGCTTGTGTTCTGGTAAGGCAGTTGGGCGTATGTCGTTGTAGCGCATAGCCCCAGTACAAACATGGTTAGCAGTTTCTTCATCATCATGACATTTTTTATTATAGATACTTTTTAAAGAATTCCAGAACGCGGGCCTGTGACCTGACCCCACAACTGTGTGGCATTTCCCAGAGTTCGGTCTCAAGTCTGTCACCTACACCTTGATCTTCCCAGGTGGCGTGCATCGTTTTGAAAGCCTTCTCAACACCGGCCACGGGGAAGAGTTTGTCCTGCGAACCGTTGATGAAGAGCATCGGCTTGGGGCAGGCTATGCTGGCGATATGAGGATAGTCGAGCCAGCGACGCAGACCGGGGAAACAGTTGGCGAAGCCTCCGTTTTCCGTACGGCTGTACTTGAATGTCAACTGTTCGTCGGTGGTCACCATCCAGCAGACGGATGCCCCTGCCTTGATGCGGTCAGAGAGGGCCGAGAGCATCCAGGCGCGGTAGGCACCCATCGACCAGCCTGTGCAGCCGATACGCTTCGGGTCTACCTCTGGCATCGAGGCCAGATACTCCGTCCCGGCGATGTCATCGTATGTCATATAGGCACTGAGGTCGATACCATACATCATCATGTTGCCGGCAATCATATCATACATGTTGCGCTTGGCCCCTTCCATCTGGCCGCGCTCTCCCCACATCGGGGCATCGGCAGAGAATACGACGTAGCCATGCTTGGCCAGATAGTCGCCGAAGAACTGGCCCTCATAGCCTGACACCCACTCATCGGCATCCTTGATGACCGCAGGATCCTCACAAGCCAGTGGGCGAATCATCTTCTCCTTCCCGATGAACAGGTGGCCGCCGTGGTCGTGCAGGGCATTGACGGCAGGAAAGGGTCCCTTGCCGTCAGGGATGAGCACGTAGGCAGGAACGGTGTAGTAACGTGACAGTCGGATTTCTATTTTCCTGGCTTTGTAGCCGTCGCGCTGTTCCTCAAAGATTACCTTCACGTCATAGCCGTTGGCAGAGGGTGGTGGAGGCGTGAGCATGCAGTCGAACACCTTTTGGCGGGCGGCCTGCTTCCAGGCGTCGAAGTCCTTGATGTCGCTGTTGCCCCATGCCAGGGGAAAGGTCAGGTCGGCTATCAGCGAGTCGGCATAGACAGGCAGGTTGCGTTTAAACTCGTATTTCTCACGCTGCTGGGCCTGTGCAAAAAGGAAACCATAGATGACACAGATGATACAGATGACTCTCTTCATGCTTTTTCCCCTCATTCTTTCATTTTCCCTTTCAGCCAAAGCATCTGCCCGTAGTTGGTTTCCGTCGTAGTCCAGTGTTCGTTGATGGGCGTGATGAGCGACTCCTTGGGAGCCGTTATCAGGTTCCATACGATATAACTTGTTGTCGGCGGACAGACATTGTCGTTATAGCCCCATGTCAGATAAACGGGGCAGGTGATGCGCCGGGCGAAGTTCACCACGTCGTAATACTGCAGGGTCTCTACCTTCTGCGGTGTCAGCATATTGTTGTCACGGTTCATGTGAGGCCAGCCGCCGGCGCGGTTGTCAAGATAGCCTGCCACGTCGCTCAGCGCCGGATGGTTGGCCACGCAGGCCGTCACCCGCTTGTCGAGGGCTGCCGTGATCAGAGAGAGTGCACCGCCCTGACTGCCACCTTGAACGAAGACGTTCTTACCGTCCCATTCCTGGAGAGAACAGAGATAGTCGATGGCCCGCACACAGCCGGTATAGACATGCTTCATATAGTAGTTGTCGCGATCGTCGAGCCCGTTCTCCACATAGCCGTTCTCCCTGGAGAAGGCTGTAGAGATATCGTGAAACTGTTCTTCGGTCATTTCCGGGTTCAGACCATGGATTTCCATCTCAAGGCGGATGAATCCGTTTTTGGCATAGTAGATCTGGCGCATCGGTTCCTTGATGGTCTTGATGCCGGCTCCCGGTGGACAGAGCACCACGGGGAACTTGCCTGCTTTCTTCGGCTTCGACAGGTAGCCGTAGATGCTGTGACGACTGTCGGTGCGTATCTTCAGCAGATACATGTCTGTCTCGTCAGTGCAATAGGCATCTACCTTTTTGCAGTCCACATGCAGGTGCGTCTTGCGAGCCTCTTCAAGGTTCGCTTTCCAGAATTCGTCAAAATCCTGAGGATTTTTCGTGTAGGGCTTCAGCAGTTCTGGCGAGAATCCCACTTTCACGTGATGCTCATACTTCTTGTCGGCCACCGTGGCTGTCAGCCTCAGATCGAGGAATCCCGGCTGTTTCATCGTGCCCATGTCGATGGTCGCCCGTCCGTTCTTCAGTCTCACCTTGCCTTTGTTGGTGGCTGGCATCTCGTCGGGACCTATCTCATAACTCACCTCCACGTCTTGTGGTATACCATACTTGCAGAAGGTGACTTCCACCTTCGCCTTCTCTCCCACCTTATATAGCCAGTCGGCATGGTCGGGCACCGTCAGCCATAGGTAGTCGCTGCGGTAGGGATAGTTTTCAACAGCCAATGCCGGCATTTCTGCTGTCAGTAGCATCAGCATGCAAATAGTCTTTAGAGTAATTTGTTTCATTTCTGTATCTTTTGTGGCAAAATTACACATTTTATATTATATTTCCAAATTTTCCGGCCGTTTTCGTATCAATCCATCGGATTCCAGCCGTCATCACCTTTCAGCACGTCGTGGATGTCATATTCTCTGTCATCCTGTAACTGATGTCCCCAGGTGGCACGCCGTGAGGTGTCAGCCCCTTCGCCATAGCACTTGTATTCGGCATAATAGGCCGTCTGCTCATTACTTGGCTTGCCCCAGTTGTTCCAGCCTTCAGGATGAACACATACTTCGACACAACGAAGGCGGTGTCGGGTGAAGCTATCATCATGAATTAGGAAGACCGCCCTCCACAATTTGTTTTCTTTTAAGTATGTAAGCTATTATTACTTTTATGTGATAGTGGAAATAATTTCTTTCTCTTTTCTTTTTACTTTTTTGGCACCAAATGCCATATTTGTGTTTATGCCTTTGTAAATCAGTGTTTTAGCTTATGGCATTTGGTGTTTTCTATTGCCATCATATTGCCATTTTTCACTTGAAATGCCATAAAATTATGCTTAATATGCTATTAACTTTCTGAAAACAAGGCAGTTGCAAATAGTACAAATAGCTTGGACTGACAGTTTAGACAGGGTAAACTGTCAGTTTAGACTGGGTAAACTGTTAGTTTACCTTATCTAAACTATCATAAACTCCTATCTTTAGCATCAGTATATACGCTTTAAATAGTCTGTAATATGTATGATAAATTCGTAAAAATGGCTGATTATGGCATTTGTATGGCATTATAAAAGAGTAAACTACATAGTCTTTCTGCTTGATAATCAATAAGATAGCTTGTTTTATGGCATTTCATCCAATTTTTTTATATTTTGCTATACAAATTTTCACTTGCACATTTGCTCATGGTTCTAATGCAGAAACAGCATGCAGTACCCTTATACCTTTTGCGCCTCTAAGCTCGATCTTTCCTTTTGATTCCCAGTATATGGTGCCAAAGATGGAGTCAGAGGATGATATGCCAAAAGGGAAATCGGGTTTAGGGAATTTGTGTGAATGTCCAGATGGTACACTCTACGTCTTCCTTATTGGTAGAATAACTGACATAGAGTTTTCCTTTGTGAACCATCGACTTGGGATAACTGTAGCCGAGGGTCTTGGCTTTGCCGGGATAGCGTTGGGGCTGGAGTTCGGAGCCGCCGGCCCGTAGCAGCAGGGCTTTGTCGAAGCGGATGCCGTCATGGCTGAGGAGCAAGACCAGGGGATAGCGGCGCTTGGCGCCAGTAGGATTGCCGGCGAGGAAGGCGGTGCCGTCGGGCAGGTTGCCGGCACTCTGCTTCACACGGGCATCAGGGATGTCGGTGACGACGGGTTCCGACCAAGTCTCCCCTCGATCGTAACTCATGGAGACCATCTTGCGGTAGGTGCTTGTCTGGTCGCGGAACACCATCACCAGCGTGCCGTCTTGCTGACGGTAGATGCTTGGCTCCAGTTCTCGTGACTGTTTGCCGCGGTCGTGTCCTTTGAAGTCGGCTTTTGTCCAACCACTTATTCCTGTCTTGTCATCAGTATAGATAGGACAGACGTGCAGTCCTGGTTGGAAGTGTACGGCTCCGATGATGCGGCCGTCGGGTAGGGTATAAGGGTCTTGCTCGATGATACCCTGCATAGGTTGTCCGTCTGCCATCAATACAGGGGCCTGGCTGCTCCAGTGGTTTCCGTCGGTACTATATATATAATAGGTGTAGCCGCCTACGGGTTGCATATTCAGAGGCCAGCAGTTGAGGTAGGCTATGAGCGTGTCGGCAGTGGCATGCCAGCCGCCTGAAGTGAAATAGCAGCTGTCTGAGGCAGCGGCCAGCAAGGCGGGTTTCGTCCAGGTGAGGCCTTCGTCGTGGCTCTGACTGTACATCACGCAGGTCTCCGGCGCATCCTCATCAGTCTGTGAACTCTGCCACATGCAATAGAGCCTGCCTTTGAATGCCGTCATCACCACACCGTTGGCATAGTGATGGGTAGAGTCCGAGGGTGAGAAGATGGTTACAGTTCTTGTGTCACTAAGCATCGTGAGTCCCAATGCCTCTACATCAGTAGTGTCTATCACCCCATTAGCCAGATAAGGAATCCTTTTGTTTTCCTCTGCTTTGGCTGGGCATACAGTCAGTATCAGTAGTATGGCGATAAGCGTTGTTAGTATCATGTTGCAAAGTTACAAATAAGTAGTGGATTACTTCTAGATGTACTTCTTGGAAGCCAGTCGGGCATCCCCTATAAAAACTCGCGCCTGAACCATAGCTCGAATACAGGGTCGACGAATTTCAAGTTGTTTCCTTGTTTCTCTACCAGGTCTTTAGCAATGACAGCCTTTTTATTCTTGGTTATGGTTTGCGGTGTTCCTAAGTTGAATTTGTTTACTATATCCTTGGCATTGAGATGCTTCTCACCTGCTGCAATCGCTCTGAGGAGGGCAAGCTGAGATGGTGGGCATCCCGAAATATCCGACATGAACATATCGGCGTTTGTGTCAATCAAAGCCTGCAGTTGCCGGTTGTAAATACTTTCTGTCACCTCCTTGTCTGTGTGTATCCAGATGAGGAAACAGAATTGTTGCATGTACCATGAATGACATGCCACTTGGCTACAGATACGCTCTGCAAATTCGTTGCTGATGTATTTCCCGTAATCTTCGAAGTTCTTGATGATGTAGGGAATCCAGTATTTCTCTTCGATTTTGTTGATGGTCAACATCTGACCAAACCGATAGAAGGGATTGCTGGCATTGCTGAAGATGTCCATCATCATGTGCCTTTTGCTGCCGTACATGCAGTATGTTGTGTTATGGTGTTGCTGCCATACTGAGCGCATGGTACCTTCGAGTCTCTTCCAGCCAGGCAGATTGGCCAATTGCTGGAACTCGTCAATGCAGACTATGACATGTATCCCCTTTGCCAGAGCAATCTTCTCGGGGAGGTTGAGGATACTCTCTGCGCTTTCCTTGAGTGGTCTATAGCTGAGGTTAACCTCAATAGCGTTGAGCGGATCGCTGCTGATGGTGAGGCTGGGTACAATTCCTTGTATAAACTTGACGAAGTCGTTCCATCTTTTTTCTACGCTTGACGATACCCCTTGAATGACGGCACTGGCAAACTTGTTGTAGAAGTCCTCTTCTGACGAGATGGTGAATGCGTCAATATAACATATCCTTACTGAAGAATCTTCATGCTTAAGCTCTTCCATCGCGGCCTTAACCAATGATGATTTCCCCCATCTGCGAGGAGATACCAGCATCACGTTGATGCCGTTAGCCAAAAAAGCCTTTAGCTGCTTCCTGTCCTCTTCGCGATCAATGAAATTCTCTTTTTCAGCAATTGAACCGTATTCAAATGGTACCTTCATGTGGTTGATAGTTAGATTGTTATCTGATAATTATCGGATAATATACCATTTGGTATAATACCATTTGGTATAATTTTGTTTTATTGTCTAAAGAAAGGGAAATGCCATAAGGCAATTCCCTTTCTTATAGAGTTGTGGAAGATATTACTTCTGGATGTACTTCTTGCCGTTCTTGATGACCAGACCCTTGTAAGAAGCGCTTACCTTCTGACCAGCGATATTGTAGATAGCGTCGCTATCCTGAGCAGCAGCCTTCACAGCGTTGATAGCAGATGCACCAGCGAGGGCTGCCTCATACTGCTCCTTTGTGCCAAGGTAGATACCCTTGATGTTGATCTTAGAAGCTTTACCCTTATCCTGGGTGAATACCTGACGAGCGTGCTTAGCATAGACGTCGCCTTTGAATTCGCTGTCAACACCGCCTACACCCTTCTCGATGATCTTTGTCTTCTCTACGGGAATACCAACGATGCCTGCTGCATCAGTGAGGTCAACCTGGTCGGTGTACCATACCTCACCCCAAGACTCTGTCTTCTGCCACTCAGAGTAGAAGATACCGAACTGGATGGCACCCTCAAATCCGTCGTAGTCAATCCAAAGATAGTCATAAGAGGAAACATCCAAATCCATGGTCTCGTTCAGGTTCCACCAGTTACCTGCCCATGTGCCAGCGTAATCCATAGCACCTTCAGCACCAGCAACCTTCAGAACTTCTCCAGCAGGCTCGGGAGTCGTGCCGCCTTCACCAATGATGGTGACGTCGCCCGACTTGATAGTCACGTTATCCTCAGTGCTGAATACGAAGCCACCTGCAGTAATCTTCGAACCGCTGGCGTTAACCACATACTTGCAGTCAGCGAATACGGGGAACTTGATGACACCAATGCCTCCTGCGGAGATGTTGGTCCACTTCGTTGTTCCGTCATCCTGTGCAGCCCAGCGAGCATCGTAGGCGGCCTTGTCGGTAGCCTTCAGGTACTCCTGCTCAGCAAACTCAACAGATGTGATGCCAGCCTCTTTCAGCCAGTTGTACTCACCGGCACCGGTCAGTGTGAACTCATAGACCTCGGGCAGAGGATCCTTGTTGCCGATGGCAGCGAAGGTGTATCCAATAGCCTCGCCCTCTTCGAACACGGTGTAAGCCTTATTGGAGGAAGCCTTGTGGATGACATAGAGGAAACCGTCGGCCTTGGCCTCGAACTGGAGGAAAGCACCACTTACGGGAACTTTCAAAGTTGTGTTTGAAGAGGTACCATCCTCGTCCTTTGGGTTAGTAGCACCTTGCAAGCCGCCGTCGATTTCAGTATCACCTGCGGTGGCCTTTACTGACTGGGGCTTGTAAGTGTCATCGGCGCCAATGGTAGCCACGATACTGGCAGTCTCGCCAATTACTGTTCCTGCTGTCAGAGCTGTACCATTGTCTGCGTCCAAACCCAGAACATTTTCTGCATTAAACGTACAGACTTCCTGTGCGTTCATTGTCATTGCTGCCATAATAGCAGCTGCGCTAAGTAGAAATTTTTTCATAAATTTAAAATTTAGTTTATAATTAGTAATGGTTTAATCCGATGCAAAGTTAAATCTTTATTTTTGAATATGCAAAGATTTTGATTGATTTTTTGTTTAAAAGAGTTTAAAAGAGGGGAGCAAACTCTTTGCTGCCCCTCTTTTTACATATTTATTCTATTTTTTTCCTATGAATTCATACTTAAATTCATAGTTCTTTCGGCCAACCTTCTGACTCAAGGTGAATGATGAAATGAGGTTGCCTGATTCATCAATTCTTCCAGAGAAAGCTACTCCAAGTCCATTAGCACTGCTTACAGTCTGGTTAAAGAATTGGAAACCATAGTTGGAATGCCAGACATTGGCTAAGGATGTGGCATTCAGATCAGCCTCTGGACAAGAGAACGTGACGTTGGTTGCATTCGCATCACTGGCAGCGGCTAATGTGATGGTGCCACTGTATGATGTAGTACCATCGTCGCCGGTGCGTGTCCAAGTTCCACTGTAGGTTCCGGCAGAGCCTTGGGCTGCCGTCGTGTCGTAGCTGATGTTGGGATCATCATTGTCGTCGCCACAGGCTACAAAAGTGCAGCTGAGTGCAAGGGCAGCAAATGCTGATAAAATATATTTCTTCATTTTCTTCTTTCTTTTAGTTGTTAAACCTTAATGAGATTAATAGCCAGGATTCTGGTCATCATTGGTTATGCCAGTGTTGGCACTAATCTCGTTGGTGGGAATAGGACGATACCACCTGATATTGCCGTCGCTGCCTTTCATGGCCGACTCGTCGCTGATGTACTCGCTGAACTGTACGTTGTAGCGGACAAGTTGCTTTGTGCGGCGGAGGTCCATCCAACGGTGTCCCTCTGCATAGAGTTCACGGGCACGCTCATCAAGGATAAGATCAATTTCCTTGATATTGAAACTGCCAGTGGTGGAATACTCAGGCTGGTATGCACTGAAGGATGCAAGGGCGGGAAGACCGGCGCGACCGCGGACGGCATTGATTTTCTCCAGGGCCTGAGCTGTCTGACCTGCCATCAGGTAAGCCTCGGCAGCAATCAGATACATGTCACTGACGTGGAGCACCACGATGTCGCGATAGTCGTTGCTCTTGTTGGTGAAATCTGCAGCAGCATCGTCAAACTTCTTCACACAGGCACCATTGCTGGTCTGGGCGTTGTAGTCGGAGATTGATACCTTGGTTTTCGTCCACTTGGCATTTCCGTTGTTGTCCTGCACATAGACCCAGTTGGTCACTTGTGGCAATGTCAGCAGAGAAACGCGAACATCTGCATTTGCATAGACGTCTTTGTCGGCAATAAGCTGGCTCTGATGCTCATCAATCCATGCCTGAACCTCGGCCTCAGTGTAGTAGTATGGGAAATATACCTTACAGATGGCCATCTTTGCTTTGTCGGCATCGGTTGCGTTATAGTATGCGTAGTATCCCTCTGTTCCCCAGGCAGGTATGCCGCTGGCATCCTTCTTGGAATTGTACATCACCATCATATATGTGGCAGCATAGCGATTGTCACCCTTCTCGAAGAGATACATGCTCTTCTGAGACTGGCAGTCTTCAGAACTGGCACCCTTGATACCGCTGGCATCGTAGGCTCCGTAATAGCCGCCGAAGGCTCCGCTCATGGCGTGTCCTCCATCGATGATGTCACCAGGATAGCCGTTGCGCTCATACTGGATGGAGAAGATCTCCTCCTCGTTACCCTCATTGAAGGGTGACCACTTATCCTCGAAAGACATGGTCAGGCTTATGCCGTTAATGGCTTTCTCTGCCCAAGAGGCAGCCTGACTGAAATTAGAGGTGCTGTTGACATTATAAGATCCATCGATGGCGTTGCCTAATGATGTGTCGATGTCCCAGCCTGCTGCCAGATAAACCTTGGCGAGCAAGGCTGCTACAGCCTGCTTGCTGGCCTTGCCAGAATGATTCTGAGCAGGTAATGAAGAACTGTTATACAGGTTCGTCAGATCTTCAATCATGGCGTTATAGACATCATTCAGCGGTGTGCGGGGATAGTTTTTCTCTGCACTGTTGATATACTCTGTAATGTAGGGTACATCACCAAACTGCTGAGTCAGTATATAATAGCCGTAGTTGCGAAGGAAACGTGCTTCCTGTCCTAACTCTGAGTCGGCTCCAGCGTAAGAGATGACACCATTTGACAAGTTTATGGTCTTGTAAAGGTTTGCATATAGACTTGTGATGGTACCATTGTCTGCGTTAAAGGTATATGTATCGAAATCCGATACGGTTTTACCACGGGTATGGATGTACAGGTCTGTACCTCTGCTGTACAGGTCTGGACTGAAACCGTATGACTTCAGACTGCTGTAGGCAGCTGTCAGCAGTGTAGACGCATCCTTCCCGAAGACATCATCTGCCGTTTGTCCGCCCGCCGACTTGTTCTCGGCTTCCAGGAAGTCGCTGCAGGCTGTCAGTGTGAAACCTGCTAAGAGGGCGGCAATTATTGATAAATATATATTCTTTTTCATATTATCTTATGTATTGATTATATTAGAACTTAATGCTTGCACCGACCTGATAGTTAATGGTGCTCGGACCATCCTGCTTGACTCCGGCATGCGCCCACTCAGGATCGAAACCTTTGTAGCCTGTGAACACGAACGGATTGGTAACCGTTGCATAAAGGCGGAGGTGCTTGCATCCGAACTTGTTGAGGAAGTTCTTTTCGAACGTGTAACCCAGCGTGATGTTCTTCACTTTCATGAAGGAAGCACTTGAGATACCCTTGGCCTGATTCCATTCAGATGCCTGGCGGCCAACACCACTGCTGCTACCACCATTGTTCGGGAAAGGATATTCACCATAGTGGGTGCTCTCCTGATACTTCGGGTTGATATAGGTACCGTCTTCATTCAAACCGTCACAGTCAACCAGGGTTCCTGCAGGGATATACCAGTCCATATTCAGTTTCTGGCGGCCACGGTCACCGAGGTCGAGGATGTTGCTGGTCAGGAAGGAAGAGTAGACTTTATAACCCACCTTGGCATAGAGTGAGAACGAGAAGTCCCAGTTCTTCCAGCTCAGATTTGAGGTGAAGCTGCCTGTCCAGTCAGGATCCATGCTCTGAATAGAGCGGTCTTCGGGATCGATGTTGCCATCGCCGTTCTGGTCAACTACCCAGGGCTGACCTTCTGTCAGACCGTAGACCTTATAGAAATAATCATACTCCTTCATGGTAGAGCCCGGTGTCAGACCTGCATTCTTGGCAGCAATGTTATCGGGAACAACCATGTCACGGTCGGTAACAATGCCTCCCCACTCGTAGGCATAAGTGTTGTTGGCGGAATAGCCAACGAATAAATTATCCGTTTGGCCTTTACCAAGCACTCTATCACCTGTACCGTTGATCTCGCGTACCTTATTTTTATTATGGGCGAAAGTGAAGGTTGTTTCCCAATGCCAATCCTTATTCTCTACATTGATAGTCGTCAAGGCAATCTCAACACCAGTATTGCGTACAGAACCAATATTGGTTACCATGGTGCCGCCACCAGAAACTAAGGGAAGTTGAACGGGGAAGAGCAAATCCTTGGAAGTCTTCTGGTAGACATCGATGCTACCATTGATGCGGCCACCAAAGAAACCGAAGTCAATACCTGCGTTGTACTCAGTAGAGGTTTCCCACTTCAGGTCTTTATTCACAATGCTTGATGCTGTGTAACCTGTGCTGTAGGCACCTCCAAAAGGATAACTCATCGGGGAGGAGAGAGTCTGTTGAGTATCATAGGCCCTGATACCCGTGTTGTTACCTGTTACACCATAGGACAGACGAAGCTTCAGGTTGCTGAGCCAGTTGATATTCTGCATGAAAGGTTCTTCAGAGATGCGCCAGGCTGCAGCGGCAGAGGGGAAGGTTCCCCAGCGATTGTCCTTGGTGAACTTGGAACTACCATCACGACGGAAGGTGGCGGTCAGCAGGTAGCGTCCCTTGTAGCCGTAGTTTAGACGTGCTGCGTAGGAGGTCATGCTCGACTCACTGTAACTTGAGCCAGAGCCGTCAGAAAGACCAGTCGTTCCATCAGATCTCTTTGCAGTACCCATGTTCCACCAGTCTGTCAGTTCCATTACGTCATTACCAGACATGTTGATTCTCTCAGTGTTACTTGCCTCTTGTGAGAAAAGAAGCATAATACCGATATTGTGATCGTTGGCAATGGTCGTGTTATAGTTGAGGATGTTATCCCATGTCCATGAGAAACCACGATTGGTCGTAAGACTTGCTGAGTTCTGGGTCAGACCAGAATCATAGAAATTGCCGTTCTCGTCCTTGTATCCCTCAAAATAGCCTTCACGATAGTTGTTATAGCTTGGCGAGAGGGTGGTCTTGAAGTCCAGACCCTTGATAATGTCGAACTTGACATAGAAGTTACCTAAGATTCGCCAGGTCTCACGCTCCTTGCTGGTGCTCATCATCTTGAGCAGTGGGTTGGGCTCATCGGAGAACTGGTAGGATGTTGTCCTCAGGGCTGCGTTATTACCAGGCTTGGCATTGAGGTTGCCGTCGGCATCGTATGGAGTCATGTAGGGGTTCATACGGAAAGCACTCTGAATAGCGGCATCATTGGCATACTCATTTTTAATACGGGCAGCATTAAAACTGAATCCAGCACTTACAACTTTGTTGATCTTGGCATCGATGCTACCCTTGAAGTTGATGCGATTGGACTTATCGCCCTTGTATACGCCTTCCTCACCATTGTAACCGACACCCATGTGGTAATGGATTGTCTCGCTACCGCCACTTACTGCGAGGTAGTGGTTCTGCTGGCTACCGTTCTGTGTCACAAGGTCAGGCCAATCATAGGTGTTTCCGCTTGCCAGCATTTCCTTCATGCGATAGGCACCGGAGCCTTCTGCCTCACGAAGCAAGCATTGCTCGAGGATGGTTCCGCCAATCTGATAGACGGGGTGAGAGGAATTGGTGGTTGTTGCTGATGCTCCATTGCCAGCCTGGGTCAAGAACTTCATAAAACGGAAGTTGTAGAACTGCTGTCCGTTCATGAACTCCGGCATACGGGCAGTCTTAGACCAGCCGTAGTATCCGTCATAACTGATAACGGGCTTCTGTTCGCCCTTCTTCACGGTGGTTCCTCCCTTGGTGGTTACCATCACGACACCTGCCGTAGCACGAGAACCATAGATGGCAGTTGATGAAGCATCCTTCAATACGTCGATGCGCTCGATGTCCTGGGGGTTCAGCCAGTCGATATCATCACACATTACTCCGTCAACCACATAGAGTGGGGTGGTGTCGGAGTTGATGGACGATCTACCACGAATTTCAATGTTGTAACTGCCGCCACGACCAGAGGTCTGGGTGATGTTTACACCAGGGTTGCTACCCTGCAGGTTACCCAGCACAGAGGGAGCACCCTTGGCATTCAACTGCTCGGTATTCACAGAAGATACCGAACCCGTCAGGTCCTGCTTCTTCATCGTACCATAACCTACGACCACCACGTCCTGAAGGGTTGTAGCATCTTCCTTCAGCACGATGTTGACCGAAGTCTTACCTGCGACATTGACATCCTGCGACTGCATACCGATGTATGAAATCGTCAGCACTTTGCCGCCGTCCATCTTAATGGTGAAGTTACCGTCGAAGTCAGTCACTGTGGCATTCTTGGTACCTTTCTCCATTACAGTAGCGCCGATGACGGCCTCGCCCGTTTCATCGACCACATTTCCTGTCACCGTCTGAGCAGATACTGTGCCAACGAAAAGGCTTAGTACCAGCATCAGCGCGATGCGGAACGCTTTCAAATTACCTTGCATACTTAGTTATTAATTAGTTATTATTATAAATTTGTTTTATTTCGTTAGTCGCTATTTCTTTGCAAATATACTAATAAAAGCACAAATACGTGATGATATTTTGCAATTATAAGTAATATTAACACTTCAACGGCGCATATCCGTTGCAAAATTACTTAGTTTTGAGGGATTATTCATCAATATTTGCTAAAAACAACACGTAAACGTTTGCAAAAGTGTTAAATCGTTGTATAAAAATAAGGTGTAGTCACAAAAGGGCTACACCTTATTTATATTATAAAGGGAAGAAGCTATTTCACAACCGTCTTTTTACCGTTGATGATATAGATTCCCTTACCGGGCTGCTTGATGCGGACACCCTGCAGGTTGTAGATAGCATCTTCACCCATTGATCTCTTGACAGCTTGGATGCCGGTGGTTCCTGCGACATGAGCCTTCGGGCCAAGACCGCCCATCGCATTGGCTGCCCGGATAGACAGGCTGTAAAGATCGGGGTTGACCTCAATCTTGTAAGAGGTCGCGTCAGTCACCGTGATGAACTTGTCGTTCATGAACAGGGCATAGGCCTTGGCTCCGTCGACAGCCGTCCAGGTGATGTTGCCATTATCGTATTTGGCATCGGCAGGGGCTGCTATCTGTACGGTGGACTTGGCGGGGTCCCAAGGCTTTTCGGCATTGGCAGAGAACATCTTGTCGTAGTCGAAGGCAGATGCCATGCTGGCGCTAAGAACGGTCTGGAAGCTGGACTTGATCCTGATGGTGTTCGATTCTGGCGTGATGTCGATGCCATTAGCGTCCATGGTGTTGTATTCACCAAACACCTCGGGGTCTATCTCTGTGCGTCCCTCTTCTGTCCAGCGTGTGCTCACAATGGAGTTCTCTGCGTGTTCATCAAGTGTGGTGCTCAGATAGACGGCAATGGGCTGGTTGCTCCATGTGCGTCCGAAGCTCCATCCGCCCTTGCCTTCTGAGAGGTCTGCTATCTTACACTGATCAAAGACGTGTCCAAACTTTGTCATCGTACGGGGGGCAACGATCATGCGTGTTCCGCCTCCATCAGTGAACCGCGGTTCGAGTGACAGCGTGGAGTTCTTGATGCGAATGTCTCCGCCTCCGCAGATGAAATCGACGGCGCCATGGATGTCGCAGTCTTCCCAGTAGGCCTGCGACCTGTTGTTCATGCTATAGTATGTTCCTTCATAGGAGAGCATCCTGATGTTCTTGCCGACAGTATAGTTGCCCAGGTCGTTGAACGCTGCGGCGGCACCTTGTGAATCGCTATCGTAATATGGGTAGGCATTCTTTAAGGTAAGGTCTTGCAGATAGAGGTTTGTGGAGGTGTTCTTTAACAGGTCTGCAGTACCTAATCCTTCTGCTTCATAATCGGGCGTGGTGACAATGACGGTACTGTCTGCCGACTGTCCGATCATCGAGATGTTGTATCCGCTGATGGTTGTCTCTACAGCGTTACCCAGTCCGTATGTCCCCTTCGGGATAAAGATATACAGGCGCTCGGCATTTTTCGTGCTGTTGAGCGTGTTGGCCATCTCAATGACATCGAGGAGGCTGTTTGCGTCGTCGGGATTCACGATAAACCAGTTGCCTTGGTTGGTATAGTTCGCATCGGCTGTGTTTATAATCCTGATGCTGTGTATCTTTACTTCGCTGGCAGATTTGATGTCGAGGGAGATCGTCCCACCTTCACCTTCGTAGGAATAATTGATGACATCCCCGTCGTCCTTGACGTTTGCCTTAAAGACAGCCAGCGTGTCGCCAGCTTCTGACTTGACGATGATGGAGTCGGCCGCATTCTCCTGACAGAGCCTCAGGCTGATCGTCGCTTTCGGACCAACGAGAAGTTCGATCTTATTCCCGTTTTTGAAAGCCCAACCGTGTTCTTTGTCATACCAATAGTATCCCTGTCCCTTTGGCGTGAACGCCTCATGGTTGTCAGGGTCGAAGTAGATGTCTGTGAGGTCGAAGTTGTATATCGCAGATGTGCTGGCCTCTTCTATGATGGTGGTGACGGCATAGAGGCTGATGTCTGTATTGACCGTCTCGCCGACGGTGTACTTCCGACCTCCAAAAGACTCATGATACCAGCCACGCATCTTGTAACCCTCGCTTACTGTGACGGCATCGTCGCTGACATCGAAGGTCTCGATGGTCTTGCCTAACTCGCGAAGACTCTCTTTTAAGACCGTTATGCCATCGCTGTCATAATAAGTTAACTTGACGCTGGGCTTCTGGGTGATGTTCAGCGTGTACTCTACCGTCTGCTCCCCATTGCTTAGGCTTATGACGACGGTACATTTTGTGTCGTCGACAGTATAGCTAATGTTGTCAACCACGCCGGTGAGGGCTGTTGCGGAGATAGGATTCTTTTCATTCACCATCGGCGCATCAAACGCAAGTTCAATACTTACCTCAAAGGCTGTCCCGAATAATTCTGCAGCAGTGTATGGCGCTCCATTAATGGTCAGGGCTTCAAGAGCCGGCGGATCCAATGGCTTTGGCTTTTCTTTCTGTACAACACTGATGCTTAAGAGGCTTCCGCCATTGTTGACAATGAGCACGTAGCCGTTTTTGACGTCTGCTTCTGTAGCGGTGTAGTCGGTGCCGGCCTCGACGGCGGCTTCACCTCCAATAGTGTAGGCAAAGTCTTCGCCACCTTTAACGGTGACCGCGTCGAGGGTGGTATTAACCGGGACCTTAAAGGCTACGCCATCTTCGATGGTAATGCCGTTCTCGGTAGCTTCGATTTTGTTACCGTTAGACTCGACGGTCAGGTCGATGCCATTGTTGCTGATGGTGACAGGGTTGGCACTTTCTGACGCAGCAGCCAGCTGGGATATTGTTGCCTCGTCTTTAAAGTCCCATGTCGCGGTTATGTCCTGAGCATCGGCAAGGCCTGCCAGCAAACATAAGAGCCACAGGCAGGCTGTTCTTTGTAATGATAGTTTTAACATGTAATCTTAGAATTAATATGGATAAGTTATCTGATATTCGGATAGTATTCGTCTACCTGACTGTCGGCATTCTCGTTACCAGCCTTCATGATTTCCTCAACAAGGCTGTTGCAGTAGACCTCCACATTGGTGTAGAAGCTATGCTTGTCGAGTGTGTATGCGGCAGAGTCGTCTGTCTTGGGGTCAAGGCCGTGGGCCGTCTCCCAGGCATCTGGCATGCCGTCGCCGTCGGTGTCAAAGTTCTCAGGACGGCTGTTGCTTTCCAGTGTGTACGCTCCCTGATCTTTTACGAAGTCGATGATGCCAGGGAGGTGGCTAATGGTCTTGCCGTCACCGGTTTTCACTGCAGAGCCTGTGTAGGTGGTTGTGCCATCGGCAGCCTCTTTCATATAGCGGGCGTCAACACCGTCTCGATAGAGGGATGCTCCGGCGTAAGCCAGCACCTGAGTAAAGGCGTTTTGGGCAGAGTGGGTGGTGACCTTGCCGGTTTCAACTTCCTTGTCGAGTTTGATGCTTACGCAGTCCTCGTCTTTGGAATTCTTCTTATAGACAGCCCCCTCGCCATATAAGTGTTTGGTATCGGGGATATAACGCTCACCGTCAATGAGTGAGGTACCGCCGTCGTAGATGACACCCTGCCAGTCGTAGTTCTCGGCTTTGTCGTTGGCGGCAGTCACATAGTTGCCGTTGATGTAGTAGCGTGAACAGTACCCCATGAAGTCGGAACCAGAGGCGTTGCTGGAAGTAGCAACAGAGATCTGGGTGACACGCGTCTTGTTTTTGGTGGCAGGGCCGGCCTTGTAGTAGTTGTTGACGATGTTGATGTTGCCGCCGCCGGTACCGCCATAACAGCCATTGCCGGCTCCCCAGTTGTACATCACGCAGTTGCGGAAGTCAACAATCTCTGCCTGGATGCTGTTGGCGTATTTCTCGGTATCATACTTGTCGTAATTATACCGAGCCCCACAGAAGCGAGGCACGCGGTTTTGCATGTGGCAGAGGAAGTTGTGGTGGAAGGAGGCTCCCTTACCGCCCCAGATGCCGCCGTAGCTGTGCTCGCCCTTGCTGTGGCCGGGATTGGCCAGGGCCTCGCCGAGGGTACACCACTGCATCGTGAAGTGCTGGTTGTCGTAGAAAGAGGCTATCTCGTCGATGCTCCAACTGAAGGAACAGTGGTCGAGTACGATGCCGTCTTTTTGACGCTGCCATGTGGCATCGGCGCCATCGTTCACGTCGTTCTCCTCTCCTCGACGGATACGGAGGAAGCGGATGATATTGTTGTCGCCGGGTCTGACAGTACGGTATCTTACTGTAATGCCTGGTGCAGGTGCCGTCTGACCTTCTATCGTGGTGTTGGCTCCGATGACCAGGTCGGATTTCAACGCGATGATGCCAGATACGTCGAAGACAACAATCTTCTTTTTGCTTCCGTTGACGGCAGCACGCAGCGACCCTTCTCCTGCATCGTTAAGGTTTGTGACATGGCGCACTTCTCCGCCACGTCCGCCAGTGATGTAGCGTCCGTGTCCCTCTGCACCGGGGAAGGCGGGGGCAACCGTCTCGGATATCTCTTCTTCTGGCTCCGGAGTCGGTGTGGGTTCCGGGTCAATGATAGATACAGGGTTGTCTTGACTAGTACATTCGGCAAGGGCCATAGGGCTGATAGCGATTAGCATTGCCCAAAGGAAATTGACTTTTTTTCTCATTTCTGTCTTATTTGATAATTATACTTATTGCATCTTTTGTAATCCTTCCCATCTGACGTCCCATCGCCCGTCTTTAGGGAAACCGGGATTGAGAGGAGTTTGACATCCATCCCAGCCGGCACACATCATAGCCACGGCGGTGAGTAGTGCTCCATTGCCTGGCAGATAACAGCGCAGACGGTCGGCTGTCTGGAAGTTATGTCCATTCTTAAGATATGTATTCTTCTGGGTGTCAATGAGTAGTGCTTCAAGGGCTTTCTCTGGTTCTCCCAGACGGGCTGCAGTCATGGCAATCATGCCGTAATCCCATCCCCACGTGGTTTGCCAGTTCCAGTTGTCCTTCACCCAGTCGAAGGTCTGCTTCATCTTATCTATATTATATAATAAGGTGTAGGAGGGGGTAGGGGAATTAGGGTGAGTAGGGCGATTAGGGTGAGTAGGGGGAGAGGGGAGAAGGCCGCAAGCGCCGAGTACGGCGGGATGGTCGTGGCGGGTCTTTTCTGCAAAGGATTCGGTGCCTTTGGAGAGTGGCATGTCGAAAGGGTCGAAGGCTTTCAGCGCCTCAACCTGCCCTGTCGGGATGCCTGCCGTATAAACACCCTTGCTCTCTGGTAGCGGGGCCAGATGTGCTACGATATCATCCCATTCTTTGCAACGTGACTTGCCAAGGCGCTCCCGCCAATTGTTGGCTATCGAAAGACCGTATTGCCAGTATGCCAGTTCGAAGGGCTGGTCATAGCTGATGTCCTTGGTCATACACTCCTGCATGGCGGTGGCACCCTTGAGATGATAGAGATTAGACTTATGATCATAACTCACAAAGTCGGCCATGAACTCAGCGGTGGCTTCTACTTGTTCACCGTATTTCTTAAGCGTTTCTGCAGAGGGATTGCTGCGGTACATCTCCTCAGCCATGTAGATATAATGCGGCTGCTGCCAGATAAGAAACGACCCGGTATTCGAGGGGGCTTCACCAGCCCAGGGGTCGGTCATCTTCATCCAGCGTACACCTTTGAATCCTTGGCGCGTTGCTATTTGCCTGGCAATGGGATAAGCGGTCTCGTTATACCATCTGAGTATCTGCTCTAATACCTTTGGACGGTTCCAGAGGGCGAAGTCAACGGCATGCCACCACGTCATCTCCAGATGAGGACGCCCAAACCATGAATTGTAGGTAAGGCCCGTTTCTTGTGGGGGCATGTTGTTGGCGCAGTTGATTTGTGTGAGATATTGAGATAGTACGACACGACGCTCCAGTTCCTTTGATCTTGGGTCTGTGCAGCGTGAGAAGTCTACGATGGCACCTGAGTTCCACCACTGGTGCCAGTGGCGCTGGGTAATCTTGTGGTATTGGTCGTATTCGTAGGTAGGGATATTAGGGTGGTTAGGGATATTAGGGTGGTTAGGGAGATTAGGGAGATATTCTGCGGCGAAAGTGAGAACATTATCAGATGTGCTGAGCTCAAAATGGTGACGGTCGCACTCTTGAAGGACGGCAGGTCCCTCCCATTGCAATAGGACATAGTATTTAGTATCATCGACGGTCCGCTCAATGATGGCAGAATGGTCGTCTTGGGAGGTGATGACCGACTGGTGGCGTTCGGGCTTTGTCCAGTCGTTGGCATCGTCGGAGTGGTTTCCTGTAGGATAGGAGAACCGAAGGGCGACTGTTGCCCTTCGGTCTTTTAAGAGGTTGGTCTGAATTCTGGCATAGATGGCATCCTTCGTCGGATGGACACCGGTAGTGACTTCAACGGGGTCGTCGTCAACTTTGAAGTCTGATTCTATCTCTCCGTCCCATAGGTGGAGGGATTGGTGAGGGCTCTTTAGGGAGGTCAGGGGGAGTAGGGCCCCTTGAGAATCCTTGAGGTCGAGCCCGATGGTGCCGAGATTTAGACGGTGTGGATTGACACGGAAATATTTCGTGGCCTGAATGTTTCGTTCCGGTGAACCGGATGAGGCCTTGTGCTCTACGGCATATACCTCTTGGTGACCGTGGCCGAGGTTGAAGGTCTTCTCCGAATCCTCTGGCTTCAGACCGGTGGTGTTTTCGAACTTATGCCATCCCCAGTCGGACATGGCTGTCAGGGGCACACCTGCCCCATATTCAAAAGGGTAGGACTGCAGTCCTGTGATGTCGACCGTCGTGGCGAAATGACCGTTGCCGACAGAGAGAGAGGCGAGGGGATCAGCCTCGGTGATCAAAGGATTGTTTCGAGTCACGACCGACTGCCTGTCAATGGCAGCCGTCGTGTTCTCTGTATCATATCCCAACATTTCCATCTCGAGAGAGGCCCAGATGAATGGTCCTACACCCTTCGCATCATTATCACGGATAGGCTCTGAGAGGTAGTAGTCATAGCCTCCGTCACGCCTTTTGTTCTCTTTGACGTTGCCCTTTGGGTTCACTTTCTTCATTGCGGCGATAACCTCTGGGGTTGCGGCAGGGCCAAGGCCGGCCACAGCACAGCAGTTGGTAAGTGAGATGGTCTTGTCGGCATTCACTCGAATGAAATTGTTGATGATGCCTTTGTATGCCTTGATACCAGCATCGCGGTATTTTGCGCCGACATATCCCTTGCGATAGGCTTTCAGGAGGGCATAGGTGAACATGGCTGAGCAAGTGCTTTCCAGATAGTTCCCTTCTCGGCTGGGGCTATCCATTACCTGATACCATACGCCAGTCTTCTTATCCTGCCACTTGAGGATAGCATCGAAGTCTTTTACTAACAGGTCGATGACCTCAGAACGGCGGGCATAGTCCTCGGGCAGTGCATCAAGCACCTCTATGAGAGCCATCGTGTACCAACCTTGGGCGCGCCCCCAGCAATGCTGAGAGAGACCAGTCTCCTTGTCGGCCCAGAAGGTGTTACGTGTCTCGTCATAGGCATGACGGTTCAGACCAGTCTTCGGGTCGAGTGTCCGCTCGTAAGTGATCTTCAATTGGTTGACGGCGTCATCGTAGATTTTTGTGACGGCACCCTTCTTGACATCTTTTGCCGGGGTGGTGATGGGAGCCGTGAGAACTCTGTAGGGTAGTCCCATGAAGATACCGTCGAGCCACACCTGATAGGCATAAATAGCCTTGTGCCAGAATACCTTATCGGCGATGGTGCGTGGCTGGTCTTGCAGTTGCTTCATCATGGTTTGCATGGCTATAAGGTTCTTGGCTTCAGGCCATTGCTGGTACATGCGAGTGACAAAATGACCGGTGCGGATGTTATCAAGGTTGTAGTCCAAAATATCGTAGCCCCGGATGTCGCCCTTGGCATTGATCATCGTGTCGGTATACTCCTGGCAATACTTACGGATGTCTTCGCCTCCATATTTTAAATAGGTGTCAAGCATACCTTCCAACTCAATTCCCATCACATAACTCCATTTGGGTTTCGACGAGAAATCAAGAAGATAACTTTTCGGCACTCGCTTCATCTCAGAGTAGGTCAGCCATTCGCTATAGTGCTTGTACGGCTTCTCTTGCAGTACCAGACTGCCATTAACGTATAAGTCCTCGAATTTGACGTTCCTGATCTTGCCCGACGAGAAGTTACCGGCTTGAACGCCATTGAACTTACAGTTCTTGACTTTCACATCGTAGACATAAGTGTCTTCATCGAGACCGATGATTTGTACGCCGTACTTCGACTTCTCACTGGTCACGTTTTCCATATAGACATTCCTGACGGTGGGATAGTTGCCGCGGCAGCATACCTCATTGTGCTCATAATCGAGGTTGATTTTCAGCACACTCTCCTTGCAGACGCCGACTTTGATATCCTTCATGTTGATATTCTCAATAATACCGCCTCGGCAAGAGTTCGTCTTGATGCGAAGCACGCGCTCCAGCTCGGGGGAGTCCATCACGCAGTCATGGGCATACACATTCTGGCAACCGCCGGAAATCTCCGAGCCGATGACTACACCGCCGTGACCGTTCTTCATCTCGCAGTTACGGATGATGATATTCTTTGAAGGCATATTGCGTTCCCGTCCGTCGCGGTTGCGACCGCTCTTGATCGCGATACAGTCATCACCGGTATTGAAGAAACAATCCTCGATGAGGACGCGATCGCAGCATTCAGGATCGCAGCCGTCACCGTTAGGCCCATCATTGATCATCTTCACCCTGCGGACGGTGATATCCGTTGAGTGGAGAGGATGGATGACCCAGAATGGTGAGCGTAGCAGAGTAACATCTTCCAAAAGAATGCCCTCGCACTTGTTGAAACTGACGAGCTGCGGTCTCAGGCCATCCTTCGGGCCGAACACGCGCTCTGGTGAACGTTCGCCTTTCTCGTTATACATAGGAATGCCGTCCTCACCATTCTTCAGAAGTCTGGGACGGGCCTCCACGCGCTGGCTTATCATTCCTTCTTTCCATCCGAAGCGCGGATTGCCGTTCCATGGCCACCATGTGTCGTTAGAGCCACCGCCGTCGATGGTACCTTTACCAGTGATGGCGATGTCCTTGGCCTTAAAGGCATAGACGCACGGAGAGAGGTTGAAACACTCCAGTCCTTCCCATGATGTTTCCACAATGGGGTAAAGTTCTGGCTCAAACACAAACTCCAGCACGGCACCTTCTTCTACGACGAGATTAACGCCGCTCTTAAGTTCAATAGCGGCTGTCAGGAATGTCTGTCCACCAGGAACGACGACCTTTCCGCCGCCCTTCTTCGAACATTGGTCGATAGCCTTCTGAATAGCTTTCTGGTTTTTGGCTGCGGGGGCATCTGCTCTCGCTCCATACTTTGTGATGGGGAACACTCTGTCCGCAAACTGCGGCTCACGGATGCTTTGCTCAATCTGTTTGTACTCCGTCTCATTCCAACCTTGGGCGGAAGCCAGTGTGGGAATAAGCAGGCATAGCATCATCCATAGGGATTTTCTCTTCATTTTGTCAAGTATTTAGTTCGTAGTCTTACTTTTTGCGCACAAAGTTACGTAAAAAAAGTGAAACTACGAACTAAAATTATGGAAAAATAACGTAAACGTTATCTTTTAGCGTTTGTTATTGAATCTCCCAGCCGATAGCCGAGGCTCCTAAGACAGCAGCACTTGCACCGTCGAGGCCGCTGACAAGGAACTGAGCCTTGCCTTTGAATATCTGTAGGACATGGGCGTTATATGCTTCGCGGATTGGCTTCATGATCAATTCACCAGCCTTCACCATGCCACCAAAGAAGATGAATGCTTCAGGTGAGCTGAAGGCGGCAAAGTCAGCACATGCCTCACCGAGCATCTTACCCGTAAAGTCATATATCTCCTTTGCCAGTTCGTCTCCTTTTCCGGCGGCGATACTTACATCGAGTGAGGTGATCTTTTCGGGATCCAGCTCGCGCAACAGGCTTGGACGCTCGGTCTTTGCCAGTAGTTCGCGGGCAGTTCGTGCAACACCTGTTGCTGAACAGTATGCCTCCAGACAGCCTGTGCGTCCACAGCCACAGCTACGTCCTTCGGCACCGCGTACCATGGTTACATGTCCAAGTTCTCCTGCGAAGCCATCGTGGCCGTAGAGCAACTGGCCATTCACCACGATGCCTGAGCCAACGCCTGTACCAAGAGTGATGACGATGAAGTTTTTCATGCCTCGGGCTACACCATACACCATCTCACCGATGGCGGCGGCATTAGCATCGTTTGTCAATGCAACGGGTATGTTGTTCAGACGCTCACTAAACATCTTCGCCAGGGGTACCACGCCATCGTGAGCCCAAGGAAGGTTCGGGGCGAACTCGATTGTCCCGCTATAGTAATTGCCGTTTGGCGCACCGATACCCATAGCCTTGATCTTCTCAATCCCGCCTACCTGATCGATGATGACTTGAAGGGCTTCTACACAAGCATCGACGTAATCTTCCACTTTCTCGTAGCCCCCAGTCTTAATAGCTGTAGTAGCCTTGATCTCTCCACGGGCATCTACAATGCCGAAGACGGAGTTCGTTCCTCCTAAATCCAAGCCGATTACATACGGCTTGATTGCTGCATTTTGTTCATTCATAATCTTATAGCTTTATGTTTATGATTCTAAATTTGGCGACAAAGTTACGAAATAATTTTTAATTCCTATCTTCTTTTCCAAAAAAACAACTAAATAGTTTGTCAATTTAAAAAAAATAACTAACTTTGCCATCAACTAAAGCAAGTGTTGTATGAAAAGGAGCTTGAAAATTCAGATAGTATTGTTTCTTATAGTCGTTATTATCGTATCATGTGGTAAGACGAACCAAGATATAAAGTCTGTCAAGTCGAGCAAGGCGGATAGTCTGCTTTTTGATGTGGGCGTGTTGAAAGACTACAATCGCATGCTGGTACTTGTAGACAGTCTTGAGAAAGCTGGCGACATCTCTCCGCTCAATGCCAATCGCTGGCGGGGAACTGCTTATTATCGGCAGGGACAGTATAGCATGGCGGAGATGTGTTACAGGAAGGCCGTCGAGTACGAGGTAAAGAGTGATGTAGACCAGCTGAACTATAACAAGGTGGCCCGTCGGTTGTCGGAGTTGTTGCTTGTGAAAGGTGACTTCGAGGGATCTCTCCGTATCGCCATTCCTGCCGTGAAGAAAATGGAGGCTTCCGGCATTGGTTCCGATATTGACTATGCCATTTTGTTGAATAACATCGGCTGCTGCCAGTTGAATCTTGGACAGGACAAAGAGGCCAATGAGAGTTTTCTGACCGCTCGCGGACATTATGCCAACCGTTGGCAGTCTGACAGCACCAGCCGCGGTTTTCAGGAAGCCGTCATTGGTACGGTCTATACCAGTCTTGCTTATATCAACATGCGGCGCTATGCTGAGTCTATCTATTGGATTGACCGGACGGAGATGCTGCTGAATATGTATAGGGAAAGACCCGATGCCAGGACGGAATATTTTGATGAGTATCAGGGACGTATCGAGATTATGCGTGCTGTGGCACGTCAGGGACTGGGCCAAAAAGAGGAGGCAGCCGAGGCCTACAAGGCTTTCCTGAAGACCGACTACTCTAAGACTGGTCCCGGTCACATCAATGCCAACGATTACCTGATGGCTGCCAGCCGTTTCAAGGAGGCTGCGGACAACTACCGCTATCTTGACCAGACACTCAGTGACTGGGGCATGGAACCCTCACTTGACAATATCCAGTTATACATGCTGCCAAAGTTCCGGGCGAACGAAGAGGCTGGCCGTAGAGACTCTGCCCACGTTGCCGCAGAGCGTATCCTACTGATGCTCGACTCTGCCATTACTAACCAGAAAAACAGTACCACAGCGGAACTGGCGACTATCTACGACACGCAGGGCAAGGAGGCTGAGATAGCCCAGCAACAGGCAAACCTGGCCAGTCAGCAGCTTTATGGCGCACTGATTACATTGGGACTTGTAGTCACCTTCTTTTCCTTGTTTATTTATTTCCGTCACCGCTCTGCCAAACGATTGGAACATGCCCATGAAAAACTGCAGCATGCCTATGATAAACTTGAGGAGACGACGGCAGCCAAGGAACGTATCGAGAGTGAGCTCCGCATTGCACGGGATATTCAGATGTCGATGGTTCCCAATATCTTTCCCGATCAGGAAGGACTGGATATTTATGCCATTATCGAACCAGCGAAAGAAGTTGGGGGAGATCTTTATGGATATTTGTTGATAGGTGATAAACTCTACTTTGCCCTTGGCGATGTGTCAGGAAAGGGGGTCCCGGCTTCACTCTTCATGGCCCAGGCCACACGACTTTTCCGGACGTTGGCCTCACAGGGTATGGAGCCCGCAGAAATCCTTACCCGTATGAATGCCGCATTGGTCGAGGATAACGAACAGGGCATGTTCGTCACGATGTTCCTTGGACTGGCTGACTTGTCTACCGGTCACCTCGAATTCTGCAATGCCGGCCACAATCCACCGCTGATTAAGGATGAGAGTGGTAAGTGGACATTCCTGAAGATGGTTCCCAATGCACCTATCGGCATGTGGCCCGGGCTGAAGTTCAAAGAGGAACACGTGGATTCTATTAAAGGAATGCCATTCCTGGTATATACGGACGGCTTAAACGAAGCCGAGAATTGTCGACAGGAGCAGTTTGGCGATGATCGCCTGCTGAATATTCTGGAGCATTCCTCTTTCAAGAATGCGAAGGATGTGATAGAGACGTTGATGGCCGAGGTGAAACGTCATCGTGACGGTGCTGAAGCCAATGACGACCTTACGATGATGTGCCTAAAAATCAGCTAAGATTAAAAAAGATGCCTAAAAAGTGACCTAGTATCATTTAAAATTCGTACCTTTGCACCCGATATGCCGATACATATACCTATTAATATATTAGATTTTATCTTCAAGGGGATGATGATCGGGGTGATTGCCAGCGCTCCGATGGGTCCCGTAGGCATCCTTTGTGTGCAGCGGACGCTGAACAAAGGACGTTGGTATGGTTTGGCTACAGGAATCGGTGCGGCGGCGAGCGACATTATCTATGCAGGATTTGCAGGCTTTGGTATGTCGTTTGTGATGGATCTGATCAACAACGACCAGAATCGTTTCTATCTTCAGATTGGCGGTAGTATCATGTTGCTCTGTTTCGGACTATACACCTATAAGTCTGATCCTACGAAGAAGATGCACCAGTCGGGCCAGCAGAAAGGCTCGCTGTGGTATAATACATGGACGGCATTTCTCGTCACATTCTCCAATCCGCTGATTATCTTCCTTTTCCTGGCCATGTATGCCCAGTTCGCTTTTGTGCTGCCCAATCATCCGTTTGAGATGCTGGTGGGCTTTGCCAGTATTGTGGGTGGCGCTCTCTTATGGTGGTGGGGCCTGACATGGCTGGTAGATAGAATACGTACGAAGTTTGATACGACGGGTATCAAGATCATCAATCAGATTATCGGCGTGGCTGTGATTATCGGTAGTGTCATCATGTTGTTAGGCACGACTACGAACCTGATCAGGTTCTTCTAATAATATATAAGGTAAAAAGGTTAAAAGTATAGAGAAGTGTTTATAGCACAGGAATTACGCAAGAAGAATATAGCGGAGTATCTGCTTTATATGTGGCAGGTTGAAGATACAATAAGGGCTTTCGATTGTTCGCTGACAAGGATAAAGCGAGAGTATATTGAACGCTTCGACCTGTCTGAAGAGCAGAAAGAGGAGGAGATCGACTGGTATGGGAACCTCATCCGCATGATGAACCAAGAAGGTTGTCGCGAGAAGGGCCACCTACAAATTAATAAGGTGACGTTGCAAATGCTTATAGAACTGCATAGTCAGTTGCTACAGTCGTCAAAGTTCCCTTTTTACAATACGGAATATTACAAGGTTCTACCGTTTATTGTTGAACTCCGAAATCGTGGAGCTAATAAGGAAGAGAACGAGATTGAGACGTGCTTCAACTCACTCTATGGCGTGATGCTGCTGCGCCTGCAGAAGAAGGAGTTGTCGCCAGATACCGCCCACGCCGTGAAGGAGATCTCTACCTTCATCGGCATGCTCAGCGATTACTATCGCAAAGATAAAGAAGAGGGATTGAAATTTGAATAATAATTAGGTACGTATGAGGATATTGATTACTGGCTGTAATGGCCAATTGGGAAACGAAATGCAGTTGCTGGAGAAAGAGAATCCCCAGCATACATATTTTAATACGGATGTAGCTGAGCTCGATATAACCAACAGCGAGGCAGTAGAGTCGTATATTGCTGCGAATCAGATTGATGGCGTCGTGAACTGTGCAGCCTACACGGCTGTTGATAAAGCCGAGGAGAATGCGGAGCTATGCCATCTGCTGAACGCTGTGGCGCCCGGTTATCTGGCAGCGGCAATCGGTAACCGTGGCGGATGGATGATTCAGGTGTCGACGGACTATGTGTTTGATGGCACGAATCATACGCCGTATGTCGAGACAGACCCCGTTTGCCCGAACAGCGTCTACGGTTCAACCAAACTCGCCGGTGAGGAAAATGTGATGAAAGCCTGTGTGAATTCAATGATTATCCGCACCGCATGGCTTTATTCCACTTTCGGTAACAATTTTGTGAAGACCATGATCCGCTTAGGTAAGGAGAAATCAGAGTTAGGCGTGATTTTTGATCAGATTGGCACGCCGACCTATGCCAGAGACCTGGCTGTGGCTATCTTCGCCGCCATCAACCAGGGGGTGAAGCCCGGACTGTATCATTTCTCGAACGAAGGCGTCATCTCTTGGTACGACTTCACGAAGGCCATCCACCGCATCGCCGGGATCACGACCTGTCACGTGCGTCCTCTTCACACCGAGGAGTATCCGACACCCGCCGCACGTCCGCACTATTCCGTGCTCGACAAGACAAAGATTAAGCAGACTTACGGCCTTGAGATCCCCTACTGGGAAGAATCCCTCGCCGAATGCATCGCTCAATTGTAACAATCAAATCGTATCATCAGAATAATCGTAAGTCATCGTAGATGAATCAGGAAATAGACAGAAGAAGAACCTTTGCAATCATATCGCACCCGGATGCTGGTAAGACGACGCTGACAGAGAAGTTCCTCCTTTTCGGTGGACAGATACAGGTGGCAGGAGCCGTCAAGAACAATAAGATTAAGAAGACGGCCACCTCCGACTGGATGGATATAGAGAAGCAGCGAGGCATATCCGTATCCACCTCCGTGATGGAATTCGATTACACGCCCGACGGCAAGAATGTAGAGTATAAGGTGAACATCCTCGACACCCCTGGTCACCAGGACTTTGCTGAAGACACCTTCCGCACGTTGACGGCGGTCGACTCTGCCATTATTGTAGTGGATGGCGCGAAAGGTGTGGAGACTCAGACGCGTAAGCTGATGACGGTCTGCCGCATGCGTAAGACGCCTGTGATCATCTTTATAAATAAGATGGATCGTGAGGGACGGGACCCCTTTGACCTGCTCGACGAACTGGAAAAGGAGCTGGAGATTAGCGTGCGCCCGCTGAGCTGGCCCATCAATCAGGGTGCTAAGTTCAAAGGCGTCTATAATATATATGAACAGAAGCTCGACCTGTTCACGCCCGACAAGCAGCGCGTGACTGAAAAGGTGGAGGTAGACATTGATAGTGCAGAGCTCGATCAGCGGGTAGGGGAGCAGGATGCTGCCAAACTCAGAGAAGACCTGGAGCTGGTAGATGGCGTTTATCCGGAGTTTGATGTAGACAGCTATCGTTCGGCAGAGGTGGCCCCGGTGTTCTTTGGCTCGGCTTTAAACAACTTCGGCGTACAAGAACTGCTGAATTGCTTCGTGGAGATAGCACCCTCACCACGTCCGACGAAGGCCGAGGAGCGCGATGTGCAGCCCGATGAGCCCAAGTTCACGGGCTTCATCTTCAAGATTACGGCTAATATCGACCCAAACCATCGCTCGTGTATCGCCTTCTGTAAGGTTTGCAGTGGACAGTTCCGTCGTAATCAGCCCTATCTGCATGTGCGTCAGGGAAAGACCATGCGCTTTACGTCACCTACACAGTTCATGGCGCAACGGAAGTCGACTATCGAGGAGGCATGGCCGGGAGACATCGTAGGATTGCCTGATACGGGCGGCCTGTTTAAGATTGGCGATACCCTTACTGAGGGTGAACAGCTGCATTTCCGTGGACTTCCCTCATTCTCACCAGAACTCTTTAAATATATTGAGAATGACGACCCGATGAAGTCGAAGCAGCTGCAGAAGGGCATCGACCAGCTGATGGACGAGGGCGTGGCCCAGCTGTTTGTCAACCAGTTCAATAACCGTAAGATTATCGGCACCGTGGGACAATTGCAGTTCGAGGTCATTCAGTATCGCCTGGAGAATGAGTATAATGCCAAGTGCCGCTGGGAGCCTGTCCATTTGTATAAGGCCTGTTGGATAGAGAGTGATGATGATGCTGAGCTGGAAAACTTCAAGAAGCGCAAGTATCAGTATATGGCGAAGGATAAGGAGGGACGCGACGTGTTCCTGGCCGACTCGGGCTATGTGCTGTCGATGGCGCAGGAAGACTTCAAGCATATCAGGTTCCACTTTACCAGTGAGTTCTAATACATTATTATTAATATAGAATGTTTTAATATTAAAATAGTAACGATTATGAAAAAAATGATGATGATCGTCGCCATGATGGCGGCAACAGTGACAGCCAGTGCCCAGTTTGAGGCAGGTACATTCTCTCTCCAGCCCAAATTGGGTGCAACAGGGTCTATGTTAAGTAATATGCCCAATCTCGATACAGCCGGCGCGGGTGGAGTCAACCTGACGTCTGACAAGACGGCTACGGGTGGCTTTATTATTGGTGGCGAGGCAGAATACCAGCTTTCCAATGTTTTCAGCCTTGCTGCCGGTGTGAACTATGCCCAACAGGGTTGCGGATGGAAGGATAAGTCGTTTAGCTTCAATGGCGTTGTGGCCGAGTTGAAGGATACTAAGGTAGAACTGGGTTATGTCAATGTGCCGGTTGTTATCAATGCCTATCTTTTCCGGGGCTTTGCCGTGAAGGCTGGTGTGCAGTTCGGATTCCTCACCAATGCCGATATGAAGTTCACCCTCAAGAGCGAACAAGGGAACCTCAACCAGTCGTCCGATTTTGATCAGAGCATTATGGACGGTTGCGAGAAGTTCGACATCGCCATCCCCGTGGGTGTCAGCTACCAGTTCAAGGTGCCCATCGTCATCGACGCCCGTTACAACATCGGTCTGAAGAACGTTAGCAAGGAGGTTGGCGAGGACTTCAAGAACCAGGTGTTCCAGATTACCGTCGGCTATAAGTTCGCTCTTTAAATGACACGTGAACAGGACATCAAGAATGCCGTAGAGACGATGCGGCGGGGTGGGGTGATTCTCTACCCCACCGATACTGTCTGGGGCATCGGTTGTGATGCCACAAATGTAGAGGCCGTAAGGAGGGTGTACGAGATCAAACAGCGTGATGACTCGAAGGCTCTCATCTGCCTGGTGGACTCTGATGCACGTATGCAGCGCTACTTCAGAAATGTATCCGATGTGGCGTGGCAACTTGTTGACAGCCTGAAGGAAGGTGATGGCAGACCCACGACGCTGATTCTCGACGGCGCGATCAATCTGGCGCAGAACCTGATTGCTGATGACGGGAGTGTAGGCATCCGGATTACCAATGAGCCTTTTTCCAAAGAGCTCTGCTACCGTTTCCAGAAAGCCATCGTTTCTACTTCGGCCAACATCAGTGGTGAGCCTGCAGCACAGAATTACTGCGATATAGACCAGCGTATCCTTGATGCCGTTGATTATGTGTGCTGGTCGCGCAGACAGGAGCATAAACCTCATACTCCGTCGAGCATCATCAAACTGAAGGCCAACGGAGAGGTGACGGTAATAAGGAAGTAAAGGCAGATTATGGCGGATAGGGCCTTGGATTAGCAATGGAAGCGACGATAGACAGCAAGCCAACCTTGCTACACCGGCTACATGAGTGGCGCGTGGAGCATGTCAGCGAGAAGATGTTCATGATCATTCTCGCTCTGCTTGTTGGCTTCTTTGCAGCCGTGGCTGCTTTTGTGCTCCATTGGATCATCAATCAGATCGTACTGCTGCTTACAAGCCAGTTCGATCGCACAGGCGCCAACTGGCTTTATCTGGTCTATCCTGTCGTGGGTATCTACCTGACGTCGTTGTTCGTCCGATATATCGTCAAGGATAATATCTCTCACGGCATCACCCGAATCCTTTATGCCATCTCGTCGAACAAGTCGAGACTGAAGTCGCATAACTGCTGGTCGTCGGTGATCGCTTCGGCCATCACCATCGGCTTTGGCGGCTCTGTCGGTGCCGAGGCTCCTATCGTGCTGACAGGGTCGGCCATCGGCTCAAACTTAGGTCAGCTGTTCCATCTGGACCGCAAGATGCTGATGACGCTGGTCGGCTGTGGTGCCGCCGGAGCCATTGCCGGCATCTTCAAGGCCCCGATCGCAGGACTGGTGTTCACGCTGGAGGTGCTGATGATCGACATGACGATGTCGGCACTCCTTCCGATACTCGTCTCTTGTGTGACTGCCACTTGCTTTACCTATATTTTTAGTGGCGATGCCGCCTTGTTCTCCTTTCATCTCGACAGCGAGTGGTCGGTGGAGCGCATCCCTGCTTGTGTGATGTTGGGCATCGTCTGTGGACTGGTGTCACTCTATTTCATCCGTACGATGGGTGTCTGCGAGGATATGTTCGACCGCTTTAAGGACAAGCCCTACATACGGCTGGCCATTGGCGGAACCATCCTCAGTCTGCTGATATTCCTGTTCCCGGCACTTTATGGCGAGGGCTACAGTAGCATCAACCTCTTACTGAACGGGCGGACGGAAGCCGATTGGAACAGCATCCTGAACAATTCGCTCTTCTCTGGTCAGGGTACGATGCTGATACCCTATATTGCCCTGGTGCTGTTTACAAAGGTGTTTGCTACATCTGCAACAAACGGTGGCGGAGGTTGTGGCGGTACGTTTGCTCCCTCGTTGTTCATTGGCTGCTTTGCCGGATTCCTCTTCTCCCGACTGTGGAACATCAATCAGATTGGTGTCTATGTACCGGAGAAGAACTTCGCCTTGTTGGGCATGGCGGGTGTGATGTCGGGGGTGATGCATGCCCCGTTGACGGGGGTGTTCCTGATCGCAGAGCTGACGGGTGGGTACACCATGTTCATGCCGCTGATGATTGTCAGCGTCTGTGCTTATCTCACCATCATCATCTTCGAGCCTCACAGCATTTACGGTTCCCGGTTGGCTCGTCAGGGCAAGCTGCTGACACATCACACCGACCATGCCGTGCTGACGCTGATGAATCTCGATTCGGTCATCGAACGGGATTATCTGAGTGTCACACCCGATATGGAACTCGGGCAGATTGTTCATAAAATCAGCCGGAGTCACTCTACGGTGCTTCCCGTGCTCGATGCTGCGGGGGAGTTGCTCGGCGAGATTGATATCATGAGAATCCGTAATGTGGTGTTCCGCATTGAACTCTATCATCATTTCAAGGCAGCCCAGCTCATGACCGAACCGAAGGCCCGTCTGAGTGATGCCACGCCGATGGCTGAGGTGATGAGTGCCTTCGACAATACGGGCGCCAACTGGCTGCCGGTCTTCGATGTGGAAAACCGCTTGATGGGCTATGTCTCCCGTCAGCGGATCTATACGATGTACCGCAAGATGGTGGCCGACATGAGTGAAGATTAGCCACAGATTTGTAAAGAGAATAGGATAAGCCACAGATTACACAGATTTACACAGAAATTATATGGGAGACAATAGAGACGATAGAACATATCAGATTATAGGTGCTGCAATGGAAGTCCACAGAAATTTGGGTGGCGGATTCCTTGAGGTAGTCTATGGCGATGCCCTTGAAATGGAATTTCAAGAGCGTGGAATACCATATCAACGTGAGAAGGATTTGCATATATATTATAAGAATAAGCTATTGCCTCATTTCTATAAAGCGGACTTTATCTGTTATGAAAATATTGTGGTAGAGTTAAAAGCAGTTGAAAATCTTACTGCTGAAAGTCAGGCACAAGTTCTTAATTATCTGGCAGCTTCTGGATGTAAAGTAGGGCTGTTGCTTAATTTTGGAAAGCATAGTTTAGAAAAAAGACGTTTCGTCTTTTAGTCATTTCTAATCATCTGTGATCATTTGTGTAATCTGTGGCAAAAAGTAATAATATGGAAAAGAATGATTTACGAATCGTGTTTATGGGAACGCCGGAGTTCGCGGTAGAGACGCTTAGAAAACTTCGGACTCACAATTATAATGTTGTTGGTGTCGTGACGCAGCCGGATAAGCCTGTAGGCAGACATGGTAGCATTTTGCAGCCATCGCCAGTCAAAGTGTATGCTCAGAAGTATCATATTCCTGTGTTGCAACCTGATAAAATGAAGGATCCGGAGTTCCTTCATCAGTTAAAGGCTTTGAAAGCTAATCTTCAGGTAGTAGTTGCATTCCGCATGTTGCCTGAGGTTGTCTGGAATATGCCTAAATTTGGAACATTCAATGTCCATGCAGCGTTACTTCCCCAATATCGTGGAGCAGCTCCTATTAATTGGGCTATCATCAATGGTGAGAAAAAGACTGGTGTAACAACATTCTTCCTGGACAAGGATATAGACACTGGACGGATTATTTGTCAGAGTGAGTATCGCATATATCGTACATTTAATGTAGAGACAGTCTATAATGCACTTATGGTGAGAGGAGCGAAACTGTGTCTGGAAACTCTGGATAAGGTGATTTTGTCAAACGGCTACCCCAAGTCCGTTCCACAAGATGAGCTTGTTACTCCTGGCCAGGAGCTTTTTAATGCTCCTAAGATATTCAAGGAAACGTGTGATATTAACTGGACACAGAGCCCCCAACAGATTTATAATTTCGTTCGAGGCCTAAGTCCTGCTCCCTCAGCTTGGACGACAATCCAAAACTCCTTAGGCAATAGTTCTATGCTGAAAATCTTCAAAACCAGGATTCCAAGCAAGAGACTTTCCGTCCTGCCTGGTACAATTATTGTAGAGAATAAGAACCTGTATGTTGCAGCAAAAGATGGAGAACTGGTCGAGATAACAGAACTCCAGTTGGCAGGAAAGAAAAAGATGTCGGCAAAGGACTTCCTAAATGGTAACAAAGATATTGTGACATGGCGCTGCGTTCATACAACGGACTCTGTGTAAGTGACGTTTCTGTGAGAATCTGTGTAATCTGTGGCAAAAAATTTTGAGAATTATATAATAAAGTAGCAGGTGTTTGCGTTTCTTAGGTATAAACATTTAATTACTTTGCCTATGAAGCATTTTACTCCCGAATCATTCAAGCCCCGCGAGCAGACGCTCGACATCATCAGGCAGTTCGCTTACACCTTCCGCGTTAATAACAATCAACAGGTTGTTTGTCTGAATTGACAAGATTATGGCATTAGTATCTCCTTCATTGCTCGCCGCCGACTTCCTGCATCTCGACCGCGACATCGACATGATCAACCGTAGTGAGGCCGACTGGCTTCATCTCGACGTGATGGACGGTTCCTTCGTCCCTAACATCTCCTTTGGCTTCCCTGTCCTCGAGGCGGTGGCCAAGGCCTGTAAGAAACCCCTTGATGTGCACTACATGATAGAGCGGCCAGAACGATACATCAAGCAGACCGCCAAACTCGGCGCCATGATGATGAACGTTCATTACGAGGCCTCGGTCCATCTGCACCGCACCGTCCAGGAGATCCACGATGCCGGCATGAAGGCTGGCGTCACGCTGAACCCTTCAACGCCCGTCAGTGTGTTGGAAGATATCATCGGCGATGTGGAGATGGTGCTGCTGATGAGTGTCAATCCGGGCTTCGGCGGACAGAAGTTTATTGAGAACACCATTGATAAGGTGAAGCGCCTTCGTCGGATGATTGCCGAGAAAGGCTGCCAGACGCTCATTGAGGTGGATGGCGGTGTGCAGGGTGAGACGGCGCCGCGCCTCGTGGCGGCTGGTGTCGACGTGCTCGTCAGCGGCAGCTATGTCTTCAATGCTCCCGATCCCGAACAGGTCATCCACGGATTAAGAAGTCTTTAAGCCACTGATTGCACTTACTGTTTTCTGTTTATAGTTTATAGTTTATAGTTTATAGATGATATGTTCTATAGGCGAGTTATTAGCTTGCACAGAACTGCTTGCCAAGTAATCATCTATAAACTATAAACTATAAACAATAAACTCTAAACCATATACATCACTCCAGCACGAGGTTCACACCATGCTGGCTTGTCAGTTTCCGCAGGTTGATGAGGGCGTAGCGCATACGTCCGAGTGAGGTGTTGATACTCACGCCGGTAAGCTGGGCAATCTCCTTGAACGACAGCTCCTGATAGTAGCGCATGAATACCACCTCGCGCTGTTGTTCGGGCAGGGCCTCCATCAGCTTCTTCACGTCGCGCAGCACCTGGGCATTGGCCAGCTCGCTCTCACGGCTGTCGTCCATCACCGAGTTGCTGTTCAGGTTGGAGAGATCGTTGTCCTTTGTCGGCTCCACGATGTGACGGCATTTCTGGGCACGGTAGTAGTCGATGATAACGTTGTGGGCCACGCGTGTCAGCCACCAGAAGAACTTTCCCGTGTCTTTATATCTGCCTGTCTGCAGCTTGGTGATAGCTTTCAAGAAGGTCTCCTGAAACAAGTCATTGGCCAAATTCTCGTCTTTCACTATATACGAGATATAGCTGAAGATCTTGTCCTGGTTCCTTGAAAGTAACTCATCGAATGCTCGGTTATTGCCATTGATGTAGGATAATGCCAACTCTTCGTCGGTCATACTTTCTAAAGTACTCATATACTATTTTATTTTATCGTATTGAGTAGAGTCTGTTTCGATAGGCAATAATCTTTTTAATTGTTAATACGCCGCAAAAGTAAGTATTTTTGTTGAAACAACCAAATATTTTCCAAAAAAAAGCTACAGATTACGCAGAATTACACAGATTATTCATTAATTTCGTCGAAAATCTGTGTAATCTGTAGCTTTTTATGTACCTTTGCACCATCTAAAAAGCAATGTGATATGATGAAATTATTTGTTCCGGGGCGTCTTTGCCTCTTTGGTGAGCATACCGACTGGGCCGGCCACTACCGTACGATGAATGCCGATATAGCGCCAGGTGCAGCCATTGTGACGGGTATCGAGCAGGGCATCTATGCCGAGGTAGAGCGATCGAGTATCTTTGAGCTCTATAGTGAGGCCCCCGAGATAGAGAAGGTGTGGCAGGACTTCTCCTGTCGGATGGACGAGGTGGAACTGAAGCGTATCGCCAAGTCGGGCTCGTTCTTCTGCTACTGCGCCGGTGTGGCCTCCTATATGCTGGAGTGGTACAAGGTGGGTGGCGTGCGTATCCGCATCACTTCGATGACGCTTCCCATGAAGAGCGGTCTCTCCTCGTCGGCAGCCATCTGTGTGCTTGTCGCACGTGCGTTCAACTTATTATATAATCTGAATCTGAACACCCTGGGCGAGATGAACATTGCCTACCTGGGTGAGCTGCGCACATCGAGCCGCTGTGGACGTCTCGACCAGGCCTGCGCCTTCGGCGTGAAGCCGAACCTGATGACCTTCGACGGTGATGAGATCGAGGTGCGCTCGCTGAATGTGAAGAAGCACCTTTATTGGGTCTTTGCCGACCTCTGTGCCGAGAAGGACACTATCAAGATCCTCTCCGACCTGAACAAGGCCTACCCGTTTCCCACGACCGATGCCGACCGTGCTGAGCACGAGGCCCTCGGCCAGCAGAACCTCGACATCATAGACCGTGCTATCCGCTACATGGCAGAAGGCGAGGTGGAGGCCTTGGGCCGGCTGATGACCGAGGCCGAGGCCCTCTTCGACGCGAAGGTGGCGCCGATGTCTCCGGCCCTGTGGTCGCCCAAGCTCCATAGCGTGTTGCAGGATCCCAATGTGCAGCGGCTTGTGTGGGGCGGCAAGGGTGTCGGCTCCCACGGCGACGGCTCCGTGCAGTTCCTCGCCCGCAGCGCCGAGGCCCAGCACCAGCTCGTCGACTATCTCAACGACCGCGGCCTGAAGGCCTATGAGCTTACGCTGAAGCCCGTCCACACCGTGCGCCGCGCCATCATTCCCGTGGCAGGCTTTGGCACCCGGCTCTATCCTGCCACCCGTGCCCTGAAGAAGGATTTCTTCCCCATACCTTGTCATGATGGCATGGTGAGGCCCGTCATCCTCATCCTGCTCGAAGAGCTCATCAAGAGCGGCATCGAGGAGATCTGCCTCGTGCTCGGCTCCGAGGAGGAGCGCCAGCAATATGCCGACTACTTCGAGCGGCCCCTCTCCGACGAGCATCTCAGCAAGCTCAATGCCGAGGCCCGGGAGTATGAGGCCCACATCCTCGACATCGGCAAGCGCCTGCACTACGTCTATCAGCGTGAGAAGCGCGGCTTCGGCCATGCCGTCTACCAGGCAGCGCAGTTCGCCCGCAACGAGCCCGTGATGCTGCTCCTGGGCGACACGATCTACCGCAGCGACTCCAACAAGCCGTGCGCCCTGCAGCTGATTGAGGAGTATGAGCGTTACAACACGCTGATGGTGAGCATCCACAGCATCCCTCTGGCCGATGTGAGCCATTATGGCATCCTGCACGGCATCTGGGAAGACAAGGAGCACAGCGTGCTCAACGTCGACGTGATGTGTGAGAAGCCCAAGCCGAGCTATGCCGAGGAGTTCTTAGGTGTGCGCAACAAGGATGGTGAGCGGGAGTACTACAGCGTCTTCGGACAGTATATCCTCACCCCCGAGGTGTTTGCCCAGTTGCACGAGGACATCATGCGGCGTGAGATCGACGGCGACCACGTCAGCGAGATTGAGCTCACCTCAGCCCTTGAGGCTGTGCGCCAGCGCAGCGGCATGATGGGTGTGCGGCTGAAGGGTCGCATGTTCGACATGGGCAATCCCACGGCCCTCGCCCGCTGTGTAGAGCAGTACTCGAAATAGGGAGTGATTTCGAGGAGGGAGGAGTGAGGAGTGTGGAGTGAGAATAGTCTGCAGAGGAGTGTGTTGCCCGCATGTCCCGCGCTGGAAGTAATCTCACTCCACACTCCTCACTCCTCCCTCCTCGAAATTATTTCTTCATGATAATCTTCTGAACCAGCGGGATGTCGTCCTTGTCGGCATTGCCGTTGTTGTTCATGTCGGCGGCGGGGATGCTGAAGCCCGTCACGGGCAATCCCTTTATGCTGCGTGTGATGGCCACGATGTCGGCCACGTTCACCACGCCGTCGCCGTTGGCGTCGCCAGGCGTGATGCCGTTATAGACCGCCCAGCCGCTGCCGTCCCACATCAGGATCGTCCAGCCCTTGGCTTCGGTGGCAGCCACCTGCGCCTTGGTCATCTTGTTCACGTCAGCCGCATCGTTTGTGTACACTTGCAGCTTTGGAGAGCCTCCTTGTGAGTGCAGGCTACCGACGAGTGTCTGCATGCCGTCGCCGTAGATCTTATTGCTGTAGCAACTCAGGAGCGTCAGTTTCTTGTTCTGTGTCACGTTGAGCGTGGTCAGCTGGTTTTCGTCGCAATAAAGTTGCTCCAGTGCCGTGTTCTTCGAGAGGTCGAGGGCAGTCAGCTTGTTGCCGACGCAGTCCAGATAGGTCAGCGCCGTGTTCTTCGTCACGTCGAGCTCCGAGAGCTGATTGCCGGTGCAAATCAGTTTCGTCAGCGCCGTGTTCTTCGAGAGGTCGAGCGAAGTCAGCTTGTTGCCGAGGCAGTCCAGCGATGTCAGGGCTGTGAAGTGCTCTATGCCCTTCAGGTTGCTGATGTCCTTCATCGCGGCACTCATCTCCGTGACGGCGGCAATCTCCGCTTCGGTGAGGTATCCGCTCTCGTCGAGGTCGATGGAGGGGTCGCTGACAAAGGCGCGGAAGTTCGCGTCGGGGAAGTTCGTCGCGTTGATGTGTACGGCGAAGATGCCGGCATAGTCTTCAAACTGTTTGGTCTCAAGGTTATACTTCATCACTTTCCAACCCTTTGCCTTGGCGGTAGTCACGTGTGTCGTCGTTATTTCGTTGTTGTCATCGGCCAAATCTTCTCTAAGTATATACAGGGTTGATTCGTTTACTGTTGGTAGACTTTCTACCAGTGCCTCCATGCCCTTGCCGCGGATTTGATTTCTGTAACAATACAGGTTCACCAACTTAGTGTTCTTCGATACGTCAAGCGTGGTAAGCTGATTGTCGCTGCAATCCAAACTTGTCAGTGCCGTGTTATTCGACACGTCGAGCGTGGTCAGCTGATTGTTGTAACATTTCAAAGATGTCAGTGCTGTGTTCTTCGACAAGTCGAGCGAGGTCAGCTGATTGGTGCCGCAGCCCAAAGTTGTCAGTGCCGTGTTCTTCGACACGTCAAGCGTGGTCAGCTGATTGGTGCCGCAGCCCAAAGTTGTCAGTGCTGTGTTCTTCGACAAGTCGAGCGTGATGAGCTTGTTCCTTTGGCAATCCAATATTTTCAGTTCTGTGTTCTTCGACATGTCGAGCGTGGTCAGCTCGTTGGAGTTGCAGTCCAGTGAAGTCAGGGCTGTGAAGTGCTCGATACCTTTTAGGTCAATGATGTTTTTGTTTCTGACATTAATCATCTTTATGGCGGCAGTCTCCTTTTCAGTGAGAACTCCGTCTTTGCCGTAATCCTGGTCGAGGATCCATTTGCGGAAATTGTCGTCGGGGAAGTTCGTAGCGTCGATGGTAATGGCGGGGATGCCGGCATAGTCCGTGTAGTTGGTGCCGTCAACCATCCTCACCTGCCAGTTCTTGGCTTTGGCGGCAGCCACCTGTAGCGAGTTGATCTCGTTGCCTTCGGTGGCCTTCGTGCTATAGGCGCAGAGTGTTCCTCCGTTAGTTGGCAGGCTGGCGATGAGCGCATCCATGTTCGTGCCGCTGATCTGGTTGCCCTCGCAGTGCAGCACCTCCAGCTTCGTGTTCTGCGACACGTCGAGTTTCGTCAGCTTGTTGTTGCTGCAATACAGCTCCTGCAGGTTCGTGAAGTACTCGATGCCCGTCAGGTCGGCTATCCCCTGATCCTTGACGTCTATATAGTTCACGTTGGAAACGGTCGTGGGGAGATAGCCAAGGATGCCGTAATTCTGTGCGAGGATCCAGTTGCGGAAGATCGCGTCGGGGAAGTGCGCCTCGTCGATGGGCGTGCCTACGGCATTGTTAGGGATGATGGTAAGCGCCTTGCAGGCATTGCCGTTGGCATCGAGGATGTCAGAACCACTCAGCTGGGCACCCGACGGGTTGATGAGGTGGCAGTCGCTCAGCACGATGGCGTCTGTCTTTTCGCACCATATAGCCTTCTCCGTACTGGAAATGTTTATGGATGAGCCCTTGATGGTCAGATTGCCATCCGTTACATAAATGCCATATTCCGTCCCCGACGTGTTGATGATGGCCTTGTCGATTGTCAGGGAGCCACCGCCGTTAACATAGATGGCTTCACCTCCGCCGCACTTCAGTGTCAGCGCACCTTGTCCCTTGATGGTCATGTTGGAACGATAATTCCAGATGGGATTATTTGATGCACAATCTATCTCGATACTCGAATTAACATTGACGGTCAGATCCTCTCTTGTACGGATGCCATATACCCCCGTCTCGCTCACAGTGATGTTATTGTTGAGGGTGAGTGTTTTGGTTTCAGAATCATAGACGGCAGCTCCGTCGCCGAGGATGTCGTTCTTGTTCTTGGCCGTCACTCTCGTACCCGCTATCATCAGATCATAATAATCTACGAATGTCACATTCACTTTATCAGCAGCGTCTCCATTTCTCCATCTGTCTTCATCGGCCTGTCTTTGGTCGCTCCTCACGAAACACAATGTCGTCCCATCGGGTTTGAAGTCATCGCATCCGTAGTCAGTCCACACGAAAGTATAGGCAAAGCAAAGGATCTCTTCCACATTCACGCACCCCTTGAAGGCGTCTCTCTCGATTTTTTTTAAACTTCCACCAAACACCAGCTTTCTCAGTCCGCTGCATCCTTTGAAGGCGTTCTGTCCGATGGTTTCCAGATATTCGGGTAATTCGACTTCTGTCAGTCCTGTGCAGTCCTTAAATGCTCCCTTACCGATACTTGTTAATCTATAATTGATTTTTACCGAAGTCAGTTTGCTGCAACCACTCAAGGCGTTGTCTGAGATGCTCTTAACAGAATAGACGTGGGCAACGCCCTCTGTTTCGTCAGGTATAAATATTTCCCCAGGAATTATCAGGTCGGCAGGGATTTCGTCCTCATCATAAACATACACCTCCACCTCACGGTTTGGCGTCTCGCTCGTCACCTTATACGTCAGTCCTCCCCTGGTAAACGTGTCGCCCACTCTGGCCCACGTAGCCACCGTCGCCGTCAGGGCGATGACCATTGCCATTACTCTCCTCCACAGGCCGCTTGCCGGCACGTGACTCGTCAGAATGCTTTTGAAAGAATATTCCATAATCTCGTCCTTTTTTTTATTATGGTGCAAATATACGAATAATTTCTGAGATATGCAAGTTTTTAAGTCACTTTTTTAGCTGCGACCGTATATTTTCGGTTTTGATTCGGCTGCTGCTGAAATGTCAAGAATATGGAAGTAAATATTTTTCCGTCTGAATGTGCCGATGTGCGTTTTTTGCGCCTTTTGCGCCTTTGCGTTTTTGCGCCATCGGTTTTTGGGGGGTGGAGGGGAAAGAAGAACGAAGTTTATTCTTAAATAGAATACTAATATATATTATATAATATATTATATAATATATATTAAAAATATATCGGCTTTTCATTTTCGTTGGCGCAGGAAGAAAAAACGCAAAAAACGCAAAGGCGCAAAAGGCGCAAAAAACGCACATCAGCAAAATCGGGCACAGGCAAGGACGCAGATCGGAAGCAGATCGGGCGCAAATCCGTGGCCTGATTTGTTGGAAAAATTCGTCTGTTTTTTATGCTTTTTTTAGCACCTTGTGGCACTCTTCCGTGCAGTTTTAGACAGGCCGCCGTCTGGGTTTTGACAGTGCCCAGTCGGGGTTTAGATTGTCCCCCCTTTATGGGGGAACAGACTAAACTGTGCGGGGGAACTATTTAAAATAGGTAAGGGAACTAACTAAACCGTTTTACCTGACGTACTCCTCGGCGCGACGCAGCAGGTACTGTCCGTAGTCGTTCTTGGCCATCGGCTCGGCGAGCTTCTTCAGCTGCTCCTTGGTGATCCAGCCGCGCTTGTAGGCAATCTCCTCGAGGCAGGCCACCTTCAGGCCCTGGCGCTTCTCGATGACCTCGATGAAGGTAGAGGCCTCTGAGAGCGAGTCGTGGGTGCCGGTGTCGAGCCAGGCGAAGCCGCGCTGCAGGGTCTGCACGAGCAGGTTCTTCTGGGCAAGATACTGTTGGTTGACGGTGGTGATCTCCAGTTCGCCGCGGGCCGAGGGCTTGATGTTCTTGGCTATCTCCACGACGCTGTTCGGATAGAAGTAGAGGCCCACGACGGCATAGTTCGACTTCGGCTTGGCGGGCTTCTCCTCGATGCTGAGGCAGTTGCCCTCATCGTCGAACTCGGCCACGCCGTAGCGCTCCGGGTCGTTCACGTAGTATCCGAAGACGGTGGCGTGGCCCTGCTGCTCGGCACTGGCGACGGCCTGCTTCAGCATGCCCGTGAACCCGCTGCCGTAGAAGATGTTGTCGCCCAGCACGAGGCACACGCTGTCCTGGCCGATGAACTCCTCGCCGATGATGAAGGCCTGTGCCAGTCCGTCGGGCGAGGGCTGCTCGGCATACTCGAAGCGCACGCCCAGCTCTGAGCCGTCGCCCAGCAGGCGCTTGAAGCCCGGCAGGTCGTAGGGGGTGGAGATAATCAGTATCTCGCGGATGCCGGCGAGCATCAGCGTCGAGATGGGATAATAGATCATCGGTTTGTCGAAGATGGGTATCAGCTGCTTGCTGACGCCCTTGGTGATGGGGTAGAGGCGTGTGCCTGAACCGCCGGCTAATACGATACCTTTCATAATAATTGCAGTTTGTCGGGTGCAAAGATACGAATTTTTAGCCACAGATTACACAGATTAACACGGATTAATAATCTTTTTTCTGAAAAATCTGTGTAATCTGTGGCTTTTTTCATAACTTTGCACGCGAATTTAAACTCATTATAAGGAAATATGGCATTTTGGAATAAGATTTTTGGAAAGAGCGACGAGCAGAAAGTCGGCGGCATGGAGGACTTCATGACGCTGATCCGCGTCTATTTCCAGGCAGCGATGGCTGCCGACCTCGGCATCACGAACCTGGCAGCCCTGCCCGACCTGCGGGTGTTCAAGTCGACGCTGAAGGTGGCTACGGTCAACAACAAGCTGGGTGTCGGCGAGCGAAGCCGCTGTAAGAACATGCTCAAGCAGATGTATCAGATGGACGACAGCTTCTTCAAGGAGATCGACCAGAGCCTGCACCGCCGTTGCAAGAAGATACAGGACGCGCAGACCTATCTGCTGCAGTTCCAGGGCTTTACGCAGGACATCATGATGCTCACGGGCAACCTGATGAAGTTCAAGCTCCGCCTGCCGGGCTTCATGAAGAAGGCCCTCTACACGATGACGGAGAAGACCGTCCACGACATCTTCAATAAGAACGACTTCAAGGAGCCCGACGTGCTGAAGACCGTCGTCTCCGTACGTGAGTACAACCGTCGGCTCGGCTTCTCTGAGAAGTGGATTACCGACTTTGTGTATCGCGTCGTCATGCTGGCAAAGAAGGAGCCTAGGAAAAATGAGGAGTGAGGAGTGAGAAATGTTAAATAAAAGAAAAAATACTTAGTTTTTCACATTTCATCTTTCTCTTTTCACTTTTTTGCTTTAACTTTGTACACCAAATAGTTACGTATGAATCCAAATGAGAAAACTTTGGCCGATTTCGAAACGCGTGTGCGGCAGATGATTCTTCAGTATCAGCAACTGAAGCAGGAGAATCAACAGCTCAGGCAGCAGCTCGGTGAGCAGTCGCAGGCGATAGACGAACTCAAGGCACGAGTGACTCAGGCGGACAACGACTATAACTCGTTGAAGATGGCGCGCATGCTTGAGATCACCGACGGTAACATCGACGACGCCAAGGAGCATCTCGCAGAGATGATCAGGCAGCTGAACAAGTGCATCGCCATTCTGAGTGACGAACAGTAATCATGCTATCCAATGGCAGAAGTAAACGAAAATGAGAGACTACATATACGGTTGCACGTCTACGACGAGGAAATCGAAGTGACGGTAAACCGCGCCGATGAGGAGTACTACCGCAAGGCCGCCAAGCTCATCACGAACCGTTATAACGCCTATTCGCAGGCTTATAAGGGAAAGAAGGGTGAGCATACCATCGCGCTGATGACGCTGATCGACATCGCGCTGATGCTGGAGCGCGAACGCGGCAAGAACGACACGGCACCCTATGATGGTATTCTTGCGAAGTTGACTTCTGAGATTGAGGAAGCCCTGAAGTGAGAATAACATTATTAATATTATAAATTTTTATGGATTTAATTTTTGTACTTTTGATCGCTGCCGGCGCACTCGTACTGGGTGGAGTTGGCGGATATCTGATTTTCCGCTTCGTGCTGAAGGGGAAATACAATGAGATGGTCGATGCCGCCAATAAGGAAGCCGAGGTCATCAAGGAGAAGAAACTGCTGGAAGTCAAGGAGAAGTTCCTCAACAAGAAGAGCGAACTTGAGAAGGAGATCCAACAGCGTAACCAGCAGGCTCAGCAGACTGAGAACAAACTGAAGCAGCGCGAGCTCTCGCTCAACCAGCGTCAGGAGGAACTGAGCCGTAAGAGCGGTGAGCTCAACACCCAGCAGCAGCGCCTCGAAAACGAGAAGCGCCTGCTCTCTGTGAAGGCCGAGGAGCTGGAGAAGATGCAGCTCAAGGAGCGCGAGATGCTCGAAGAGGTGTCGGGCCTGAGTGCCGATGAGGCCAAGAACCGTCTGATCGAATCGATGAAAGACGAGGCCAAGACCGCTGCCGCCAGCTACATCAACGAAATCATGGACGAGGCGAAGCTCAACGCCGACCAGGAGGCAAAGAAGATCGTCATCAAGACCATCCAGCGCGTGGCTACGGAGACGGCCATCGAGAACAGCGTCAGCGTGTTCCATATAGACAACGACGAGGTGAAGGGCCGCATCATCGGCCGTGAGGGCCGCAACATCCGTGCCCTCGAGGCTGCCGCAGGCGTGGAGATCGTGGTCGACGACACCCCCGAGGCCATCGTCATCAGCGGCTTCGATCCCGTGCGCCGTGAGGTGTGCCGCCTGGCCCTCCATCAGCTCGTCAGCGACGGCCGTATCCACCCCGCACGTATCGAGGAGGTGGTTGCCAAGGTAAAGAAGCAGCTCGACAACGAGATCATCGAGACCGGTAAGCGTACGGCCATCGACCTCGGTATCCACGGACTGCATCCCGAACTCATTCGTATCATCGGTAAGATGAAATACCGCTCCTCTTACGGTCAGAACCTGCTGCAGCACGCCCGCGAGACGGCCAACCTCTGTGCCGTGATGGCTGCCGAGCTGGGTCTGAACCCGAAGAAGGCCAAGCGCGCCGGTCTGCTCCACGACATCGGAAAGGTGCCCGACGAGGAGAGCGAGATGCCCCACGCACTCTATGGCGCGAAGATTGCTGAGCAGTATAAGGAGAAGCCCGACATCTGCAACGCCATCGGTGCCCACCACGACGAGATGGAGATGCAGACGCTGCTGGCTCCGATCGTGCAGGTGTGCGACGCCATCAGTGGCGCCCGTCCCGGTGCCCGTCGTGAGATCGTAGAGGCTTACATCAAGCGTCTGAACGACCTGGAGGCCATCGCCATGAGCTATCCTGGTGTGACGAAGACCTACGCCATCCAGGCAGGCCGTGAGCTGCGCGTCATCGTCGGCGCCGACAAGATGAACGATGCCGAGGCCGAGGCTCTCAGCAGCGACATCGCCACGAAGATCCAGAACGAGATGACCTATCCGGGACAGGTGAAGATCACCGTTATCCGCGAGACGCGCTCTGTGGCTTATGCTAAGTAAACCGGCGCGTTACTGAGTCTTTCAGATAAAAATAGAATCCCGAAGCGTTTTGGCGTTTCGGGATTCTTTTGTGTCCTTTTCTGGTATTACCACTTGTCCTTGGTATGGCATCGTTTTTTTTAAATTGGTATCCGATGTTGAGGTAGAGGTATGGCTTCTTTGTGCGATTGCTGTAGCCGATGGTGGCTCCGACAGGGCCGAACATGGTGTTGTAGTAGTAGCCACCCTGAATGCCGAGCAGGGTGCGATGGTCGAAGAGTTGGCGCAGACTGGCTGACTGTTGGGCGGCGGCGATGCGCAGCGTGATGAAATTGTTGCTGGCGATGCGCTGCTGGGCCTGCAGCATGGCGGCGACAAACTGATGGTCGACATATAATGCTCATCGCACCGCCCATGTCTTCAGCCACTTTGGGTGGTCCCTGCACGGTAACGCCGATGATGATGTCGGCCCCCATCTGGCGGGCGATGTCGGCTGGATAGTTGTTCTTCAGACCGCCGTCGACCAGCACCTTGTCTGCAATCCTTACTGGTGAGAAGGCGGCGGGTATGGCCATCGAGGCGCGCATAGCCTGAGGCAACGCCCGCTGTGGAAGACCACCTCGTTATTGCCTATAATATCAGTTGCCACACAGGCAAAGGGGATGCGAAGGTCGCGGGTGAAGTTGAGTGAGTCGGTATAGCCTGCACATAGCTGCTGAAACAGTTCGGCGAGGTTCTTGCCTTTGATGAAGCCGCCGGCATGGGGGGCGCGACGGGCGATGGTCATGCCTGTAGTGAAAAAATAAGTGTTCTGCTTCTTCAGGTCGTTGAGACTCTGGCGCCGCAGGTCTTCCTTGTCGGTGATGACATAGCTCCAGTCTTGTACGCGGCACCATAGAGTCGAGCGAATGGGCATTATATCCGATGGCATAGAGGCCGCCGATGATGCTGCCCATCGACGTGCCGGTAATGATGTCGACTGGTATCCCTGCCTTTTCGAGAACCTTCAGCACGCCGATATGCGCCATGCCTTTTGCGCCGCCACCGCTTAAGAGAACGGCCCGACATCAAAATGACGGAACTGTCGATGAAGGTGGGATTCAATACACCGAAATATTTCACCAAGCTCTTTAAGAAGGAGTCCGGAATGCTACCAAGCGACTACGTAGGGAATTTATGGCTTACTAAAACTCCGGTAGTCGTTTGTCCGCAATCTGTCTCACAGCCATGCACTCCATCTCGATGAGCCAGCCAGGACGGCATACCGAAGCGTGGACGATGATGTAAGGCCGGCCGTGGAATCGCTCTTCAAAGAGGGTGCTTACAAGACCGTAGTCTGCCAGGTCCCGCAAGTAGACAATCATCATCGTAACATCGTCGAAGGTGCATTCAGCTTCGCCCAACAGTGCCTCTACATTCTCCCACATGCGGTAAGTCTGCCGGACGACATCTTTGGGGAACATGATCTCGCCCTTGTTGTTGATAGATGCTGTGCCGGAAATGAACACCTGGCGACGGTCGGCATAGTCGACACAGGTGCCACGCTCGAACGATACACCGTAGTCGCTGGTGCGGTTAAGGTGAGTGGGGGCGTAGAGATGGCGGATCTGCTCCGGACGGATGCCGGCAATGGCGTAGTTGTCCATCTGCGAGAGCACGTTGGGGTCCTGCTGACGGCCGCCGATGCCTGTGGAGGCGATGAAGTGGGTGTGGACGGTAAGTCCCTGTGTGAAGAATACCTGGTTGCGAGCCCGGACGACACCACCGTAATTCAGGTCGATATCGTTTACGAAGAGCCATGTGCGGATGCAGTTCTCCGACAGCTTGCAGCCTTCCTCGGCCAGTTGCATGATGTACTCATTGAAGAGCAGGCGCATCTGGTATTCAGAGTTGGCGGCGAGGTTGTGTGCAGAGGCGTTATAGAGATGACGGAACGCCCCATGCCGTACCTCGTAGAGGCCGCTCTTGTTGAAACGTGTCTCTACGCCCGTCATCATGTAAACCCAGAGTGCTATCTTCGTTCCGTTGAGCGGTGCCTGCTGGATGATGCTCTTGGCACAGAGTGTCAGGTCGGAGGCGATGACATCGTCGGCCTGATTGGCGGCATCGCTGAGAAAGTATCTCTTGAAGACGGCCTGCGTATCTGGATATTGACTGCGCAGAGCGTCGTAGGCATTCATCACGGCGTCTAATTGCTGAGCGTAGGGTAGTGTCGTGTCGGTGATGTGGATCATGGCATGGTATTCCCTTACCTCCGTGTCGGCATCGAAACAGACGATGTCGGCTTTAGCGTTACTATAGTCAAAGTGAGTGGTTCTCAGATTCATTGTTTAAAATCCTCATTCATTGTTGTCTTCAGATCTTGTTGATATCTACGTATCCGTGCATGACGGCATAGATCGTGAGGGCGGAGACACTCTTGAATCCCAGCTTGTCCATAATGTTCTTGCGATGCGTGATGACGGTAGCGAGCCCGATGTTGAGCTGTTGGGCTATCTCCTTGTTGATATAGCCCTGAACGATGAGCGACATGACCTCGATTTCACGGTCGGAGAGAATTTTGCGGCTGATGATGTCGGGCATGGGAGGGAGATGCTCCCCCTTGCCATGGGCACCTTGCTGAAGGGTCAGCAATGATCGTATCAGTTGCTGTTCTGTAACATTGACACACAGGCAATGGAAGTCGGAGAGTTGAGACATTGTGTCTAAGGAGAGTGTGAGTACAATGGTCTTGCGACGGCGGGCCACAAAGAAATCCTTGTGCTCCAATACGATACTCATGGCAGTAAAGTAATGGAAATAGACTTCTGCGTTCGCCGATTGCAACTCCGCGAAAGAACCAAAGGTATCGACTGTCATGATTGGCATGACATTCTGCAGGATCTGTTTCAATCCCATCGCAGCTAATGTGTTTGTATCGATGACTGCTACCTTTGGACGCTCTTTCATAACCTCTTTTTATAGTTTACGGTTTACAGATGATTACTTGGCAAGCCATTCATACTGCATAGTAAAAAACTGCCTATTAAAGTAATTAACTATAAACCGTAGACTAAACATAAACTATGAATTCTTCACTCTTCATTCTTCACTACTATGACAGGAATCCAAGAAGGGCGCCGGCTGCGACAGCTGATCCGATGACACCAGCGACGTTGGGTCCCATAGCATGCATGAGCAGGAAATTATGGCGGTCGTATTCAAGGCCGAGGTTGTTACTGATACGTGCAGCCATCGGCACGGCACTCACACCGGCATTACCGATAAGCGGATTCAGTTTCTTTCCCTCCGGCAAGAAGAGGTTCATAATCTTCACGAAGCAAACACCCGAGGCTGTGGCAATCATGAAAGCCATAGCACCAAGGGCGAAGATCTTTATCGTGTTGAATGTCAGGAACTCGCTGGCCTGTGTCGAGCAGCCTACGGTGAGACCAAGCAGCATCACCACGATGTCGTTGAGTGCAGCACCTGCGGTCTTGGCGAGTCGGGTTGTCTTACCACTTTCTTTGAGTAGGTTGCCAAAGAAAAGCATACCGAGCAGGGGCAGGCCTGAAGGAACGATGAAAGTTGTCAGCAGCAGTCCGATGATGGGGAAAAGGATACGCTCTGTCTGTGACACCTCACGGCCCGGCTTCATCTTGATGACACGCTCTTTCTCTGTTGTGAGCAGACGCATGATAAACGGCTGGATCACAGGAACAAGCGCCATATAGCTATATGCGCAGACGGCAATGGCACCCATCAGGTTCGGCGAGAGCTTTGAACTGAGGAAGATAGCCGTAGGACCGTCGGCTCCACCGATAATGGCGATACCTGCTGCCTGCGACGGTTCAAAGCCCATCGCCAAGGCTACCATGTATGCTCCGAAGATGCCAAACTGTGCGGCAGCGCCGATCAGCATCAGCTTCGGATTGGCAAGTAATGCTGAGAAATCTGTCATGGCGCCGATACCAAGGAAGATGAGCGGTGGATACCATCCCTGACGTACACCTTGATAGAATATGTTAAGCACAGAGTTGTCTTCATAGAGACCTATCTCCAGTCCGGCATCAGCACGGAAGGGAATGTTGCCGAGTATGATACCCAGTCCGATGGGTACGAGTAGCAGTGGCTCAAAGTCCTTCTTGATGGCGAGCCATATGAAGAAGGCACCTACTACAATCATGATGATGTTTCCGATAGTGGCATTGGCAAAGGCCGTATAAGTCAGAAACTCATGAAAGTTCTGTATGATAAACTGTCCTAAATCCATAATAGATATTTACGATTTACAGATTTACGTTTTAGCCGATGGTCATGAGAACGGCACCTTCCATGACGGTCTCACCCTGTTTAACGGTGATTGACGTGACGGTGCCGGAGAATTCCGACTCGATATTATTCTGCATCTTCATGGCTTCAAGCACGAGGACGATGTCGCCGGTATTTACCTTGTCACCTACGTTGACTTTCAGCTCAGTGATAGTACCTGGCAGTGGAGCCTTGATGGCAGAGCCAGTGCCAGGAGCCATGGGCTTATCGGCAGCAGGTGCTTTTTCGGGGACTACCACCGGGCGCGCCACGGGCTTTGGAGCCTCTATATGCACCTTCTTCAGGGTGCTGCTCGGATTAATGGGCTGTTTCAACTCAACATCGAAACGGATACCATTGACGTTAACCTTGGCAACGTTGCCCTCTACTTCTTCTATCTCTACGTCGTAATCGACACCTTGAACTTTATATTGATACTTATTCATCTTTTTATTTACGATTTACGGATTTGCGATTTTAAACAATGAACTATTTATCGGATCTCTGGCGTTGTGGGAATGTTTGGTGCATTGTGGGAGGTGGGGATGACAGGTGTAGAGAAGTGAGTCATCTGACTGCCTTCATCCGACCAGCCTGTTCGTTGTGGTTTGATGGTTATGATGCCACTCTCCACATCATGGACATCATCCTGGTACTGCTTCATGGCCATAGAGATTACAGCAATATAGACCTCCTTGTCGATGCCTTTCTTCCCAAGTCCATCTTGCAGAATGTTGCCTGTAGTGTGGGCAATGTCGTGAGTTACTTCTACAGTCTTAGTCACGGTCTTGATGGGCTGTGTGTGTACTACCTTCTTGGCTGTGTCGAGATGGCGCATAATCAGGCCGAAGACCCAGAAGAACACAAAGAGCAGTGCCAGACAGAAGAAAACGATTCCCATGGCCAGAAGCGTGATGCCGATTCCGTATGGGTCCTCACGCTTCAGTTTAGCATCCTTGGTCTCGTCGGTCTTGATGAAATTCTCGATGCCGGCAGTAACATTCTCAGGAGATTTTATGCTCCACTGGTTGCCGTGTCTGGCATAGCTCTGGTCTGCAGCCATTGCAGGCACGCTGACGGAGTCGATAAGCTCTTCGGCATTACCATTGTAAAAACCGATCCATACAGGTTCTGACATGGGAACCGTTAATGAGAGATGCAACTTACCTTGCGCAGGGTTTGAGTTGCAAAAGAAAACGAGGTGCTGTCTGCCGCCAATCTGTGTACGCGGGTCTCCGTTAGGGATGACGCTCATGCGCTTGATACGTTCAGGCACACTCATGTTAGGATCGAGCACACTGCGGTCGGTGGTGAAGTACATACCACGGATGTTGTAGGTGGTGAACGAGGTATTCTCCAGTTCTATCCACGCTTCCCGCTGACCATACTCATCCTGAATGCTGGCGGTGTTGTTGGTCAGCACTTCATTGATGCGGATGTTCTTGGCTCCCTGAGCCATCACCGCCGTCGTACTTGCCAGCAACACACTGCTTAACAGGAGTTTCTTAAAGTTATTCATCTTTTAGTTACGTGTATATTGTATATCAATTACTTATTTCTACTTTACTACAGTATTTGTCGTTTACCCGCAGAAGAACAATATGATAATCTGTGCAGTGAAGATGCGCAGGAACATTGACAACGGATAGACCGTCGAGTATCCGATGGCAGGTGCCTCTTTCGAGCAGATGCTGTTGGCATAGGCCAGAGCAGGAGGGTCGGTATACGTACCGGCAATCATACCTGCGATGGTGAAATAGTTAAACTTATACTTGATCCTGGCAATAGGTCCGACGATAAGGATCGGGATAATAGTAATTAGGAAACCCGTCAACACGTAGAGCATGCCGTCGCCTTCAACCACGGTCTCAAAGAATCCTGCACCAGCCTTGATGCCTACCGAAGCAAGGAAGAGCACAAGACCGATTTCGCGCAGCATCATATTCGCCGAGGTTGTAGTATATGTAACAAGGTGGATCTTATAGCCATATCGCCCAATGAGGATGGCGATGATCAGTGGTCCGCCAGCCAAACCCAGTTTTACGGGTACCGGCATGCCTGGGATGGCCAGGGGGAACGAACCGAAGATAAGGCCGAGGAATATTCCCACGAAGATGGTGGCGATGTTGGGCGCATTCAGACGGCGAATGGAGTTTCCCATCTTGTTGGCCACACGGTCGACAGCGTCCTCTGGACCGACCACCATGATCTTGTCGCCCACTTGGAGGGGCAGACTCGCAGAAGCGAAGAGGTCCATACCATGACGAGTGAGACGTGTGACATTAACACCGTGCACGCTTGAGAAGTGCATAGAGGCCAGCGTTTTACCGTTCACCCTCGGATTAGTGATAAGGATACGCTTGGATACCAAAGGCTGGTCTGACTGCTCGAAGTCGATGTCAAGCTTTGGTCCGATAAAGGCCATGATAGCTTCTTGGTCGGCCTCGGCACATACGATCAGCATCTGGTCTCCTAAGTGGAAGATGGTATCACGGTTGGGAATGCACAACTCGCCCTCATGGACAAGACGCGATACGACAAAGTCGCGGTTCAGGAAGTCGTGTACCTGTAACAATGTCTTTCCTTCAAGGTACTTGTTTGTTACCTCCAGGTGCATCTTGTAGGGTTTCTTGTTCACGTTTGTCTCTTCCATAGCCTTCAGGCTCTCTTCTTCCTTCTCCAGCTTTATCTTGCACGCGTACCTTATTAAAATAGTAGCACCTATGATGCCTAAGACACCAAGAGGGTAGGCACAGGCATAGGCTGACGCTATCTGTGGAGCTCCGCCACTGGGGAACACGGTGTTTAGTGCCTCGTTGGCGGCACCAAGTCCTGGGGTGTTCGTCACGGCACCATAGAGCGTACCTACCATCATAGGCAGGTTGGCTGTGTTGCTGGTATCAAAGAAGATGTAGTAACAAGCGAACATCACGAGAATGTTCAGCAAAATAGCTGTAGTGGCCAGACCATTTAGCTTAATGCCTGCTGTACCAAAGCTCTCAAAGAAGCCAGGCCCCACCTGAAGACCAATCATGAATACAAACAGAATCAGTCCGAAGTCTTGCATGAAAGTAAGGATTGATGTGGGAGCGGTGAAGCCTATATGACCAGCCAGGATGCCTGCAAAGAGCACGAAGGTCACGCCTAACGAGACGCCGAAGACTTTAATCTTGCCTAAATAGACACCGATGGCTATCACGATAGCATAGAGCAAAACGATGTGTGCCACCGAATCGGTAGACAAAAACAGGTCTTTCAACCACTGAAAAGATTCCATAACCTAATTGTTCTTTTATTGTTCTCTATTAAATTTGGCTGCAAAGTTACTCAAAAAATGCTCATTTAAAGCATATTTGTGCACTTAATTTTGGATAAAAAACGTTTTTTTATTTCTTTCACAATTCAATTGAGCGTTTTGATTAAAAAGTTTGTAACTTTGTAGCCCGTTAAGTTGAACTTAAAACAAACTTTATAGTAATAAACGTATAATTTATGGCAAACAAAGAGAAGCTCTTTACCGAGTTTACTGCGCCGACCACTCAGGAGTGGCTCGACAAGATTGAGGTAGACCTGAAAGGCGCCGACTTCCAGAAGCGCTTGGTATGGAGAACAAACGAAGGTTTTAATTTGCAGCCCTTCTATCGCCGCGAGGATCTGGCAAACCTGAAGACGCCCGATGCGCTCCCCGGAGAGTTCCCGTTCGTGCGAGGCAACCAGAAGGACTCTAACGTGTGGTATGTTCGTCAGAACATAGAAGTCAACGATCCAGAAGAGGCCAATAAGAAGGCCCTCGATATCCTGAACAAGGGTATCGACTCTCTGGGCTTCCGTCTTCCTGGCAAGATGGTGTCTAAGGAGACTGTAGCGGCATTGCTCGATGGCATCTACTGTGATATCGTAGAGCTGAACTTCACCACCTGTCCGCGTCATTCTGTTGAGTTGGCAGAGATCCTGGTTGAGTTCTTCGAGCAGAAGGGCTATGACAAGGAGAAGGTCGTGGGTTCTATCGAGTGGGATCCGATGAAGAAGTTGGTGATGCGTGGCAAGGACGTGACACCGATACTGGAGTTTGGTCCCAAACTAGTTGAGGTGCTGAAGGACTATCCCAATTTCCGCTGTATCGCCGTCAGTTCTGATGCACTCAATAATGCTGGTGCCTATATCGTACAAGAGCTGGGCTATGCCTTGGCCTGGGGTAACGATTATCTGCAACAGTTGGTAGATGCCGGCGTGGATGTTGATCTGGCAGCCAAGAGCATTAAGTTTAACATGGGTGTGTCAGAGAACTATTTCATGGAGATTGCCAAGTTCCGTGCCGCCCGTCTGCTGTGGGCCCAGATTGTCAAGCAGTATGAGCCGAAGTGCGACTGTGCCTGCAAGATGATTATCAATGCTACGACGACTACCTATAATCAGACTTTGTTTGATAGCTATGTGAACTTGCTTCGCTCCCAGACCGAGGCTATGAGTGCCGCTCTGGGTAGCGTTCATTCGATGGTGGTAACGCCCTTTGATGCTCCTTACGAGGAGTCAACCGATTTCTCGGAGCGTATCGCCCGTAACCAGCAGCTGCTCATTAAGGAGGAGAGCCACTTCGACCGTATCGTCGATCCTTCGGCCGGTTCGTATTATATCGAGCATCTGACAGACGCTCTGGCTCAAGAGGCCTGGAAGATATTCCTGAAGGTAGAAGAGGAGGGCGGATTCCTGGGAGCAGCCAAGGCCGGTTCTATCCAGGATGACATCAATGCCACCAATGTGAAGCGTCATGGCGATGCTGCCAAGCGTAAGGAGTTTCTGTTGGGTACCAACCAGTTCCCCAACTTCACGGAGAAGAGCGAAGGCAAGAAGGCGAAGGCTTGTGGCTGCTGCTGTGGTGGAGCCAACGAAGAGGAACATCCTTTTAAGGCAATCGAAAGCACACGCCTCGCTGCCGACTTCGAGGATCTGCGCATCCACACCGAAGAGACGAAGGTACCCACGGCATTCATGCTCACCATTGGTAATCTGGCTATGCGCCAGGCCCGTGCACAGTTCTCGTGCAACTTCCTGGCCTGTGCTGGCTATAAGGTCATCGATAATCTCGGCTTCAAGACCGTCGAGGAGGGTGTCGATGCCGCTCTGGAGGCCAAGGCCGACATCGTGGTGATCTGCTCCAGCGACGATGAGTATGCTGAGTATGCCATCCCTGCCTTCAAGTATCTGAACGGACGTGCCATGTTCGTCGTGGCTGGTGCTCCTGCCTGCATGGAGGACCTTAAGGCCGCTGGCATTGAGAATTTCATCCACGTCCGCTGCAACGTGCTTGAGACTTTGAAAGAATACAATCAGAAACTTGGTATCTAAAGTAAAGGAGGAAATGAATTATGCGTAAACAATTTAAGGATATTGATATTTATGCTGGCATTCATCCCCAAGATGGAGCCAAGTGGATTAAAGACAATGGTATTGTAGAGAACTGGAAGACCCCTGAGCACATCGAGGTTCGTCCGGTATATACGAAAGAAGACCTGGAGGGCATGGAGCACCTCGACTTCACAGCCGGTATTCCTCCCTATCTTCGTGGTCCGTACTCGATGATGTATCCGTTCCGTCCGTGGACCATCCGTCAGTATGCCGGATTCTCCACCGCTGAGGAGTCGAATGCCTTCTATCGCCGTAACCTGGCCTCTGGTCAGAAGGGTCTCTCCGTGGCCTTCGACCTGCCGACGCACCGTGGCTACGACCCCGATAACCCCCGTGTGGTGGGCGATGTCGGTAAGGCCGGTGTGTCTATCTGCAACGAGGAGAACATGAAGGTGCTCTTCTCTGGCATCCCCTTGAACAAGATGTCTGTCTCTATGACCATGAACGGTGCCGTGCTGCCTATTCTGGCCTTCTACATCGTGGCTGGTCTGGAGCAGGGTGCTCAGCTTGAAGAGATGGCTGGTACCATCCAGAACGATATCCTCAAGGAGTTCATGGTGCGTAATACCTATATCTATCCCCCCGCATTCTCGATGAAGATTATTGCCGACATCTTTGAATATACCTCACAGAAGATGCCGAAGTTCAACTCCATCTCCATCTCGGGCTACCACATGCAGGAGGCTGGTGCTACCGCCGACATCGAGTTGGCCTACACCCTGGCCGATGGTATGGACTATCTGCGCACGGGTGTCAACGCCGGTATCGACGTCGATGCCTTCGCACCGCGTCTGTCGTTCTTCTGGGCCATCGGTATGAACCACTTCATGGAGATTGCCAAGATGCGTGCGGGCCGTCTGCTCTGGGCCAAGATCGTGAAGTCGTTCGGTGCCAAGAATCCCAAGTCGCTCGCGCTGCGTACCCACTCGCAGACTTCCGGTTGGTCGCTCACCGAGCAGGATCCGTTTAATAACGTAGGTCGTACCTGTATCGAGGCTATGGCTGCCGTGCTGGGACACACCCAGTCGCTGCACACCAACGCCCTCGACGAGGCTATCGCCCTGCCTACCGATTTCTCAGCCCGTATCGCCCGTAACACGCAGATCTATATCCAGAACGAGACGAAGGTCTGCAAGCAGATCGACCCGTGGGCAGGTAGCTACTATGTAGAGACCCTCACCAATGAGCTCGTCCATAAGGCTTGGGAGCATATCCAGGAGATTGAGAAGCTTGGCGGTATGGCCAAGGCCATCGAGACCGGTCTGCCCAAGATGCGTATCGAAGAGGCCGCAGCCCGTACGCAGGCCCGTATCGACTCTGGTGTGCAGACCATCGTCGGCACCAACAAGTACCGTCTGGAGCATGAAGACCCCATCGACATCCTTGAGGTGGACAACACCGCCGTGCGCAAGCAGCAGGAGGAGAGTCTCAAACAGGTTCGTGCTACCCGCGACGAGGCAGCCTGTCAGGCAGCCCTCAAGGCCATTACGGAATGTGTACGCGACTTCAACGAGGGCCGCAAATCGGAGAACAACCTGCTCGACCTGGCTGTCAAGGCCGCCCAGCTGCGTTGTACCCTTGGTGAGATTTCAGATGCCTGCGAAGAGATCGTAGGCCGTTATAAAGCAGTAATCAGAACAATTTCAGGCGTGTATAGTTCAGAATCAAAGAACGACAAAGACTTCGAGGAGGCCAAGCGCCTTACCGACGAGTTCGCTCAGAAGGAGGGTCGTCGTCCGCGTATCTTCGTTGCCAAGATGGGTCAGGACGGTCACGACCGTGGTGCAAAGGTTGTTGCCACCGGCTATGCCGACTGCGGCTTCGACGTGGATATGGGACCCCTGTTCCAGACGCCCGAGGAGGCTGCCCGTCAGGCAGTGGAGAACGATGTGCATATCGTTGGCGCATCGTCGTTGGCAGCTGGTCATAAGACACTCATCCCTCAGCTTATCGAGGAACTCAAGAAACTGGGACGTGACGACATCATGGTGACTGCCGGCGGTGTCATCCCTGCCCAGGACTACGATTTCCTTTATAAGGCTGGTGTGGCATGTATCTTCGGCCCTGGCACCCCGATTCCATATTCTGCCATCCAAATGATGAAGATTCTGCTCGACAAAGAATAAACCGAATGGTAAAAGATGTCTTGATAGTAGGTGGTGGCCCGGCAGGCTCCATGTGCGGCTTTCTCCTGAAGAAGGCTGGCGTGGACTGCCTGGTCATCGACCATGCTACCTTCCCTCGTGACAAGATATGTGGCGGTGGGCTGACACCGAAGTGCTGGCGCCTGCTGGACAAACTGATGCCGGGCTTCCGTTATGAGTATAATGGTGTGAGGCACCTGTGCATTCTCATTGATGGAGAGCCAGGCTGTGAGTTTGATGCAGAGGACGAGTTGCGCATCGTCCGCCGCAAGGATTTCGACCATCAGCTGCTGGAGCATTATCGGCAAGCCGGTGGTGAGTTCCGGCAGGACTCCCCGAAGCAGATTGAAGAGCGTCCCGATGGGCGGATCATAGTAAGCCTTAGTTCTGGAGAGACCGTCGATTGCCGTTATCTTATCGGTGCCGACGGAACCAACAGCTTTGTGCGCCGTTATCTCACCGGGGGGCGTCGCGATTTAGGGATACTGGCCATGGAGGAGTATCTCGAGAAAGGCATCTATGACCAATCGAACCATGTCGTAGTGGGATTAACTCGTATTTACGACAAGGGAGGCTATTTCTATAAGTTTCCCAATACTGCATGCGATGTCGTGGGCTATGGCGACTGGAGTACAACCCCCGAACGGTTCCGTACCGTGATCAAGGACTATGGCGTGCCTGAACGGAAGTTCCGTGGTGCCTACATCTGCCAGACTACAGATTATCCCAGGCACGACCACATCATCCTCATCGGTGATGCCGGCGGCTTCGCCAACCGTCTGACCTGCGAGGGCATCTATGATGCTTTTAAGACGGCTTACAATGCTAAAGAGGCCATCGTCGGGGGACGTCCCTTCAGTGAGGTTAGCAGCGCCGTGTTTGCCAAGATGAGCCGTCAGGAGCGCCTTGCGCATCGATTCTTCAGTAAGCCGGGGTTCGTGCTGCTCCGCCTGCTTTGCCGGTTCCCGTCGGCAATTAAGTGGTGTTATGATGTAAAGATGAAGCGCGAGACATTCTTCAAGTTATGAAGCAGTATGATGTAGTCGTCGTAGGAGCCGGACCGGCCGGTTCTGTGTGTAGCCTGTTGTTACACAGGGCGGGTCTGTCATGTCTGTTGATAGACCATGCCACCTTTCCACGCGACAAGATTTGCGGCGGTGGTCTCACGCCAAAGGGTTGGAAACTGCTCGACGAACTCATTCCTGACCTCCGTTACGACTATAATCCCATCCGGCGCATCAGACTGGATGTAAACGACAGTCGTCGGTCCTGCGAGTTTGAAACCGACATCGAACTGCGCCTCGTCAGGCGTAAGGAGTTCGACAGCCTGCTGCTTGGCACCTACAAGACGGCCGGTGGCTGTTTTCAGCAGGTGGGATTCCTGCGGTACGAGGAGACGGCTACGGGGGTGGTTGTGACTTTGAAGTCGGGCGAGCAGGTGGCCTGCCGATACCTTGTCGGTGCCGACGGGTCTGCCAGTGCCGTCCGTCGTCAACTCTCCGGCCGTCGCGACAACGGCATCCTCATCATGGAGCAGTATGTCGAGAAATCCCCGCGCAACGCCATTGAGATAGGTATGTCGACGAAGTACCCCCTAAACGGCTACTATTACCGTTTCCCAAATGGTGCTTTCGACGCCGTAGGCTATGGAGATGTGTGTAATACACCGGCCAAGTTCCGCCAGATACTCTCCGACAAGCGGATTGCAGAGACGAAACTCCGTGGCTGCCATTGTTATCTCAGCAACGACTATCCGCTCAACGACCGTATCATCCTGATTGGCGATGCCGGCGGCTTTGCCAACCGTGTCACCTGTGAAGGCATCAGGCCCGCCTTCGAGACCGCCCGCAATGCTGCCGAGGCGATCATCAGCGGCCGTCCGTTCCGCGAGGTGAATGCCCGCATCTTTGAGAAGATGAAGAAGCAGGACCGTTTCTGCCGATTCTTCTACAAGCCGTCCACCGTATGGCTCTTAGGGCAGTTGTGCCGCTGGCCCTCGGTGGTGAAGTGGTGCTTCGACCGTGCCATACGGCCAAAGGCATAAAATACGGGGCGCCCATGAAGGCGCCCCGTATTTTCTTCGGTGACCGTGCTTACGACTGGAAGGAGTCGCGCTCGCCTATCTTATAGGCCTTGTTGTCTTCCTTCAGATACACCTGCAGGTCGCTGAAGTAGCCAGTCTCCTGAATCTCCTGGAGGCTCTGCTGGGCGTCCTCTTCGAGAAGATACTCCTTGGCGCTGGCCAGGTGGTTGGTGAACTCGAGCTTCTTCTTCTCAGTGTCCAGCACTGAGATCCACTCATCTTTCAAACGGTCTCCGATTACAAATTTCTTACTCATAGCTGTATTATTTATTTTGTAGTTTGTTTGTTATTTCGCTGCAAAGTTACGAACTTATTGCTTACGTTGTACCGCTTTTACCCGAAAATCTTATGAAAACGTTTGAGTTTCTTCCGGGGAAGCTTGCAAGTTTCGGAAGTAATGCTTATCTTTGCATTCTCAAACAATTAAGTCAAAGTATTCATTTTATAGGTTTAACAAAACTGTTTATGAAAAAGATCCTTTATTTTGTGCTGGCTACCGTGCTCTTTAGCGCCATGAGCCTGTTCTCTGCTTGTACCACCAATAGTGATAATCCCGTCGTAGAGCCCGTCATTCCAGTGAAGCAGCACGAGGCCTGGACCCAGGAACTCATAGATGCACTCGACCAGGCGCCGGAGACGAAGGCTCTGCTCGTGAAGGCCATCGACATCGCCAAGAGCATCAATCCCGACCACGACACGAACCCTGCCCAGACGCTTGAGGAGTATTACGACTATCTCGACTGGTCGGCCAAGTGCCTGCCCTGGAGCATCATTCCCCAGCCTGTGGGCCGTACGCTCTACGACAAGATAGACCAGAGCGTAGACTACTTCTACTTCATCCTCGACATGCCGCTCGACGAACTTAAAGACCGTGGCCTCTACTATCCCACACTCCAGTATATTGAGCCGTTTGCATCGTGGTTCCCCAAGTACCACAACGGCTGGGCTAAGTTCCTCGAGTCTGAGGAGTCGTGGAAGCCTGAATACCGCGACGTCGTGCTCACCGACCCGATGTTCGGACTGCAGAATGGCTGGTATGAGGATGCCAGCAACTGGCACTCGTTCAACGATTTCTTCTCTCGCAGGCTGTCATCGCCCGACGCACGTCCCATCGCCTCGCCCGACGATGAGAGCGTCGTGGCCTCTGGTGCCGATTCTCAACCTCAAGGCGTATGGCAGATCGGTGATGACGGCAACCTCATTCAGCACGAGGGTGTACTCATCAAGTCGCGCCAGTTTAATGCCGTCGACGACCTGCTTGGCCCCGAAAGCCTTTATCGCGGACAATTTGCAGGGGGTACGCTCACACATACCTTCCTCGACGTGAACGACTATCACCGCTATCACTTCCCCGTCAGTGGTACTATCCGCGAAATCCGCAAGATTCAGGCCATCGACGCTGCCGGCGGCATCACCATCTGGGATGACGAGGCCAAGCGCTACCGTCTGGAGTGCGACATCCCGGGCTGGCAGATGCTTGAGACGCGCGGTGTGGTTATCCTCGAGACAGAGAACTACGGACTCGTGGCCATGCTACCCATCGGTATGTCGCAGATCAGCAGTGTCAACTTCGAGCAGGGGCTGAAGGTGGGCGACAAGGTGAAGAAGGGCGACCCTCTCGGCTGGTTCCTCTTCGGCGGCAGTGACATCGTTTACCTCTTCCAGAAGGGCGTCACTTTCACCCTTGAGACCACCGAGCACATCTTGCAGGGTAGCAAACTTGGCGCGCTGAGCAAATAAACGAGGCCATCAAGGGCAACGGCATGTTATTTCCATAAATGACAACCGTCGCCTGAGATGATCTTCTTCAGGAGTTTGGGCTAAGGAGAGTCGGAGAAAGGTGGCTGGAAAGTCGGAGTTTCCAGCCACCTTTCTCCGACTTTCCAGCCACCTTTCTGCTTTTGTTTACTGCTTCAGCAGGTTGAGCTGTTGCTTCGGGGCGAGGGCGTTGGAGGTCTTCTCCGTGTATTCGGCGATCTTCAGCGTGGCGGTGGCAGCGATGTCACGGCTGTTTCCGCCGATGCAGAAGGTGTAGGTGCCGGCCTCAGTGAGCCACTGCGAGTTGGCCTCGTCGAACGAGGCGAGCATGCGTACGGGGATGGTCATCGTGAGTGTCTGGCTCTCGCCGGGCTGCAGTTCGCGCGTCTTGGCGAAGGCCTTCAGTTCCTGGGCTGGCTTCTCCAGTCGGCCCTTGGGTGCCTTGACGTAGACTTGGGCTATCTCCTTGCCGCTGACACTGCCCGTGTTCTGGACGGTGATCGAGACCTCGACGGCCTCCTTGCCCTTGGCCTTGACGACGGGCTTGGAGTAGGCAAACGTCGTATAACTCAGACCGTAGCCGAAGGGGTAGGCGACTTCCTTCTGGAAGGTGTCGAAATAGCGGTAGCCTACATAGATGTCCTCGTCGTGGTTGGTATAGTCACGTCCGGGGATTTGTGCTCCCCAGCCGATCATCTCACGGAAAGTATAGGCATCAAGTTCCTGTGGGAAGTTC
>CAMNPN010000079.1 GCA_946548085.1 uncultured Prevotella sp.
CTGTGCCTTTGCCTCAGCATACATCTTGCGGATCTCTTTGATACGCTCGCTCTTGTTCTGTGCCTGTGCGGAACTGAGTCCCAGCAGGAAAATCATCGTGAAAAGAATAATTCTGGTCATATTATGATGGAGGTTTTATTCTGTTTCTGCCATACTGATGGTCAGTTCTTCGTTTTCATATTTCACACCTGTCGTGTTGTCATCTGTGTTGCGCCATACAATCTTGTAACTGCCAGTATCGGGGATGCCAGCGTCCTTGCCCGCCATCTTGAGAAGGTCGGCGACATTCTTATTGGACTCGCTGGCTTTCTTCAGTTTTGCCACCCGGCGACCCAGTTCATCCTGTGTGTCGAGTTTAAACTTATTGTCGACAAGGGCTTTCTGATGCCCATGCTTGGCAGAGTAAAGAACGAAAGACTTGTTGTAGTACTGTGACAGGTGGCCCAAAAGGAAATCCTCTACCTTCTTCTTCTGCTCGCCAGTCAGTTCATCGCCTTCGATGGTCATGCTCCAGTTCTCCTTGACACGTGGTGGGCAGTTGATACGCTGGATACGGTCGAAGGTGTAGTTTTTCTCCTGAGTGGTATTCTGTGACTTTAAGTCAGAATTGGAAAAACTCTCATCGATATAAAATTCGGATGTCGTAAAGCCTCCAGGAGGTCTTTCGTAAGAGAGCCATTGGTCTGTCATCGTCCAGTCGGTCACGAGGTCAACGGTACCAGCATTGGACGGCATGCTCCATATCCATGCCTGTTGCAACTCCAGTTCCTTGCTAGCCACATCTGGAGCAGACGAATGATTAGCGCCTGGTCCTTTCAGAACAAATTTATATGATGATTTCGGTTGGTTATTAACGGTGTAGTTCCAACTGACTTTGCCGTCGGAGGTATTCGTCGATGCCGTTAGTTGCAGGTCGGGACTGACCCTGCTGACGCTTTGTGACCATGAGACATTTGCACTGATACCGCCAGCAAGAAAATAGCCCGAGAATCCTAAGTTGGCACCCAGTGAGTAACTGAAACCGGTCGTGTTGGTCTCGCCGCCTGCAGTAGAGTTCACGGGGATACTCTTCTCGATGGTGGGTTTCATGTCTTTTAGATACATCTCAAGACCGAACTGGCGTAAATAGGGTCCATAAGCACAGGTGTATGGAGAACCATATTTTTTAGAAGCCTCTTTCCACTTATCCCAGTTCTCGGTATTCCACCATTCTCCCTCGGCGGAAGGTCCGCATTGAAGATCTTGGTTATAGATTCTAACGGTCTGGTTGATGCAGTAGTAGTCACAATTCTTATTGAAGGAATATGCAGCCCATATCCTACGATTGAGCAGTACCTTATGATAACGGCTAATGGTCTTGTCACCATCCTTAAAGTTGATGATTCCGCCAATCTGCAGGTTATATTCCTGTGCCGTGGCGATATGATCAATATATTGCTCTGCTTCATTGGCGCGTCTGGCAATCGCCTTGACAGCCATCTGGCGTGCTGCTTGAGTGTCAGCCATGTAATCGGGGGTGTTCATCCACTCCGCGCCTTCGTCAGCCTGTAAGCCGAAGAGATAATCAGTCATCTCCACTTTTTCCTCATAGGTGAACGGTTCCTGTGCAATGATGCTGTCCTCTTTGACAACGGTCAGTTTCATGGATTTCGTATAGGTGGCATTCTCGTGTACGTTGAGCGACTTATACGTTTGGTAACCACGCCACCCGATAATCTCCAGACTCCTGTCGTCACTTTCAATATTATAATTGCTGTGCAGATCCTTGACTCCATTAATAGCCCAACTATAGAGCCATTCGATATTCTCGTAATCCAGATTGTCGAACAAAGGTGACTCGATGGCTCCGTTGAGGCAATCATCTGCCGTATCCAATATTTTGTTTATCAATTCTTCCTCATCCTTGGGCGTAGGCTCCACCATGACCAGTGAGCCTTCATTGATGATGAGTGCTGCGATAGCCACCAAGTCGTTTGTGGTGAGTTGACTGACGTTCGACGCATGGAGAATGATATTTCGGATTTTAGGATCCATAATGTTTTGTGCGCGTTTGACGGCACGCTTTACGAGTGCGGCACCTTCACCTGAGTAATCGGCATCGAAGACGTATGTCAGTCCATCGATCTTCACAGCCAGTTGGTCTTCTGTGTAGGAGTCAGGCATTGATATTGTTTCCGTCATATCCTCTTCTTGGTCAGAGGCGGAATTGTCATTATCACTGCATGAGGTTAATGTTGTTGTTATACCACCCAATAGAACAGTGGTGAGCAACCCAATCCATTTCGTTTTCATTAATTTATGCATGATTTTTCAAGTTCTGTTGGCAAAGTTATAAAAATCTTTTTAAAAATAGGAATTATTATTGAAAATATTCATAAATTTGCATTATCTTTGTAGGCATGATTGACAGGGCTACTATCGATAAGATTATGGATGCCACCAATATTGTGGATGTGGTGGGCGAGTTTGTTAACCTCCGTAAGGCGGGTGTTAACTATAAGGGACTGTGTCCTTTCCACGATGATAAGACCCCGTCGTTCATGGTATCGCCCTCGAAACAGATATGCCATTGTTTTGCCTGTGGGGAGGGAGGTAATGCCGTCAACTTCCTCATGAAGCACGAGCAGATCACCTACCCGGAGGCACTGCGCTGGCTGGCG
>CAMNPN010000080.1 GCA_946548085.1 uncultured Prevotella sp.
GGTGAGTTTGTCGAGGTTGATGATGTGGTAGTCGGGATACTTGTTCACGAAAAGGCGCACCACGTGGCTCCCGATAAAGCCTGCGCCGCCAGTAATTACGATTGTACGTTTCATTTCTTATAATTTTGCTTTGTTATCTCCTAATGTTATGACTTCACAATCCTTGAACTCTTTGCCGTCGATGGTCAGGCGGACGAGCGTACGCTCCTTGTGCCAGCCCTGCTGACCTGCCGCCCCGGGATTGATGTGCAACAGTCCGAGAGTCTTGTCGTATTTCACCTTCAGTATGTGCGAATGACCAGCAATAAAGAGTTGCGGCGGATTTGCGAATAGGGTACTGCGTACGCTATAGTCGTAATTGCCAGGATAGCCGCCGATATGCTTGATGAGCACGTCGACATCCTCGCATCTAAAGCGGGTTATCTCACGATACATCAGGCGGAGGTCGCCGCCGTCGCAGTTGCCGCAGACAGCCCGCAAAGGTCGGAAGGCCGCCAGCCTCTCCGCCACCTCCACCGAGCCGATGTCGCCAGCATGCCATATTTCGTCGCAGGGTTCGAAATAGTGAAGATACTTCTCATCCCAGTACGAGTGGGTGTCGCTCAATATACCTATTCTCTTCATATCTTAAACCGTTTACGGATAAACTGGGCGATAATCTTCTCCGACTCCATCAAACCGAGCACGCTAGAGTCAATGCAGAGGTCGTAGCTCTCTGCCGAGCCCCATTTCTTACCCGTATAATAATTATAATAGGTGGCACGTGCACTCTCACGCTGCTCAATGAACCGTCTGGCAGCATCCGCATCGAGCTGTTGCTTATTCATAATCTGCTCCACACGATATTCCATCGAGGCCGTGATAAACACGTTAACTGTATTTGGGAAGTCTCTTAACACATAGTCTGCACAACGTCCCACGAAAACGCACGAGCCTTCCTTTGCAGCCTTACGGATAGCTTCACTTTGGAACTGGAAAAGGCTCTCCTGCGAGAAATTAGTCTTATACATACTGCCACCGCTGAAGTGGGATGTCTGCACATTAAACAAGGCCTTAAAAAATCCCTTCTTTTCATCGTTTTGCTGAAAGAACTTCTCTGAAAAGCCACTCTCCTTTGCTGCCAGGTCAAGTAACTCATGGTCGTAATATTTGGCATTGAAATCAAGTGCCAGCATTCTTCCAATATCGTGGCCACCCGATCCCAGCTGCCTTCCTATGTTGATAATGATACTCTGATCTATCATGTTCAATCTTCTATTATCAATCTTCTATGACTTGAATTTCCTCATATACCACATCAGCAGCGGGATGGTCATCGCAAACGAGCCGAAATCGCTGGCAGGCATTGAATACCACACTCCGTCGAGTCCCCACCAAAACGGGAACACATAAGCCATCGGCAACAAGAGTATCAACTGTCGTGAGAGCGAGAGGAAGATGCTGATCTTCACCTTACCAATACACTGGAAAAAATTAGTGATTACCGCCTGAGAACCCACGACAAAAAACACCAGCATATCGAGTTTAATACCCCTGGCTGCCATATCGAGCAGTTTTGCATCTGTTGTAAAGATGCGCGCTATTTGCCATGGGAAGAGCATTGAGAGAGCCCAACCCACCAGCAGGATCGAAGTGGCACAGGCGATAGCCAGCCATAGACATCGCAGCATACGGTCGAACTTCTCCGCCCCATAGTTATAGCCTACAATGGGCTGCATACCCTGTGTAATGCCAATAACGAACATGAAGAACACCATGACAACGGAGTTTGCTATCGAATAGGCGCCCACAGCCATGTCGCCGCCATAATGCACAAACTGGTTGTTCATGAAGATGACGATCACACAACTCGTGACATTCATCAGGAAGGGCGAGATTCCGATGGAGATGATGTTCCTCACTAGGTCTGTCTTCAGCCGGTAGATGCCTCGTTTGAGGTGCAACAGTTCCTTCGGATTGGAAAATACCCACATCTGCCAACAGAGTGCCAACGTCTGCGAGGTGACCGTGGCGAGTGCCGCCCCTTTGATGCCCCAACGGAACCACCATACGAAGGCTATGACAAGCAGGATGTTCATCCCCACGGTGAAAAGCACGGAATACATGGCGTGACGCGGCTTGCCAGCAGCCCTCAGCACAGCATTCATACCGAAATACATGTGGGTGATCATGTTGCCAAGCAGTATAACCGTCATGAACTCACGGGCGTAGGGCAACGTCACATCCGACGCACCAAAGAACCTGAGTATCGGATCGAGGAATATCAAACAGACCACCATAAATGCCAGACCGATGATGAGGTTCAGCGTCACGGTATTGCCCAGTAGGTGTTCAGCTGTCTGATAGTCCTTCTGCCCCAGTTTCACACTAATACAGGTGCTAGCTCCCACGCCCACTGCTGCTCCGAAAGCACCGCTGAGGTTCATGAACGGGAACGTAATGCCCAGACCTGCGATAGCCTCAGGGCCCACCACCTGACCAATCATAGCACGGTCGATAATGTTGTAGAGGCTCGAGGCCGTCATTGCCACTATAGCAGGCAGGGCATACTGCCAAAGCAGTTGCCCCACGGGCTTCTGGCCCAGTTCGAGTGCGGCTTGTTTATTGTCCATCTACACCTTATTAATAATTATCGGCTGCAAAGTTACACATTTTTTCCCATATTACGCTATCATTCGGAATTTTATTTCACTATCCGTTTGGTTATCTTCGCACTTATTTGTAACTTTGCAGACGAATTGCGTAAGACCATGCGGCTACGACTGCTCATAGCAATGATTGTCTCGCTCCTGGCGGTACTCCCCTCCAGCGCAGGCACCACCTCCAAGAAGAAATATCCTGGAGGCAAATACTATATCTGGCGCTATACGCTGAAAGACAAGCAAGGCTCCGCCTACGCTCTCGACCACCCGGGCCGCTGGCTATCACATAAAGCCATCGAGCGTCGCAGACGACAACAGATAGCCCTCGACTCCACCGACCTGCCCGTGAGCCAGAGATATCTGAGAGTGTTGGAGAAAGCCTTGAAGGACAGGAAGAATGCCACGCAGAAATCTAAGCTAGAATGGATGGTAATAGGAACCAGCCGCTGGAACAATTCCGTACTCATCCGCAGCAATGACAGCACCGTGCTCAGTGCCCTCGACGCCCTCGACTGCGTAGCCAAAAGCCAGTGCGTGTGGATATCTCCCGACAGCATCAGCAGTTACGTGAAACACACCTACCACGAGACCTTCAACCCATGGGACAGCATCAAGGGCACCTACTACGGCAACGGCAAGGAGCAAATAGAAATGCTCTCAGGGCAACGTCTGCATGGCATCGGGAAACGAGGCCACGGCATGACCATCGCCGTGCTCGACGGTGGTTTCCAGAATGCTGACGTCATCCCCGCCATCACGAGAGCCAACATTGCTGGCGCGAAAGATTTCGTCTACCCCAACAGCCCATACTTCTACCAAGAGACTGACCACGGCACGAAAGTACTCTCGGCAATGGCAGCCAACCAGCCTGAAGTGCTCGTAGGCACTGCTCCCGAAGCCCGTTATTGGCTGCTGCGCTGTGAAGACCAGCAGACAGAGCAGCCCGTGGAAGAAGACTACTGGGCGATGGCAGCAGAGTTTGCCGACTCTGTTGGGGCAGACATCATCAGTTCTAGCCTCGGCTACAACGACTACGACACCCCCAACTACTACCATCAGCGCGATCTCGACGGCCAGACGGCACTCATCAGCCACACCGCCTCGATGCTGGCCAGGAAAGGAATCATTCTCGTCAACTCGGCGGGCAACAGCGGCATGGGTCCATGGAAGAAAATCACATTCCCTGGCGACGCATCCGACGTGCTCACCGTTGGGGCCGTAAACATGGAGAAGAAGAATGCTCCGTTCAGCGGCGTAGGCCCTACACAAGACGGCCGCATAAAGCCCGACGTGATGGCCCTCGGCAGTCCAACATCACTCATCTCTGGCCGCGGTAGCATCGTCAGAGACATGGGCACGTCATTCTCAACGCCACTTATCACAGGCCTCGTCGCCTGCCTGTGGCAGGCTCTGCCAGAGAAGACTGCCCTCGAAATCATAGAATTGGTGCGGCAGACCAGCAGCAACGCCAAGGAGCCTGACAGCATCTTTGGCTATGGCATCCCCAACTTCTGGAGAGCCTATATGATAGGGAAAATGAAGAATGAAGAATTTGCCACCGTCCATGAGGAGCGAGAATAGACTGACCCTGCTTGAGCTCAACGACCTCGTCCGCGAGGTGATAGAGAGCGAGATGCCCAATGAATACTGGGTAGAAGCAGAGTTGTCGGAATGCAGAGAGAGCCGTGGACACTGTTACATGGAGCTCATCCAAAAAGGCGAACAAAGCACCACGCCTGTCGCCAAGGCTTCAGCCAAATGCTGGGCATCGAAGTGGATGATCATCCGACCCTATTTCGAGCGCACCACAGGCCAAAGGCTCGTTGCGGGCATGAAGGTTTTACTAAAGGTGTATGCCCAATTTCACGAAGCTTACGGATTCTCCTGGATTGTCACAGACATCGATCCCACCCATACCCTTGGCGACATGGCTCGAAAGCGTCAGGAAATTATCCGCCAACTGAAGGAAGAGGGAGTCTTTGACCTCCAAAAAGGTTTACAGCTACCCATATTCTGCCAGCATATCGCCGTTATTTCGAGCCAAACGGCTGCCGGCTATGGTGATTTCTGTAACCAACTCGCCGACAACCCCTATGGCTTCAAGTTCAACATAGAGCTCTTCCCTGCCATCATGCAGGGCGATGGCATCGAGCAAAGTATTATCACAGCACTTGAACAGATATATTCGAGGTGTGAGGAGCCCGGGATGTGGAGTAAGGGAATCCATCCCTTCGACTGTGTCGTCATAATAAGGGGAGGAGGTGCCACGAGCGACATGAGCGGTTTCGACACCCTCGCCCTCGCAGAGAATGCCGCAAACTTCCCCCTGCCAATTATCACAGGCATCGGCCACGACCGCGACGAATCAATCTTAGACATGGTTTCCCACACCCGAGTGAAGACGCCCACCGCCGCAGCAGCTCTACTTATAGACCATCTCAAGGGTGTACTCGACGCCATCGAGGAGGCGCAGAGCATGATCACACACTATGCACAGCAGAAACTGTCAGTAAAAAAACAGCAACTGACCACAATCCAAGAAATTCTCCCAAAACTCTTCGCGATGGTGAAGACACGTCAGGCAGCCAAGATCGACAACCTCAACAACCGCATGCTCTCAGCCATCCAGCGGCGCATTATTGAGCAACAGGCCACGCTGAGTGCCACGACCTCGAAGATCCCGATTCTACTCAGCCAGCGTCTGATGGCAGAGCGTCATCGTCTGCAACTGACAGAGGAGAAGACAAAGACCCTCGACCCTGTCCTGCTACTCAACCGTGGCTATAGCATCACCCTCTGTCAAGGCAAGGCTGTGAAGGATGTCAATTCGTTCAATGCCGGCGACGAGATAGAGACAAGGCTGGCTAACGGCACCATACACTCGAAAATCACAACAACATAAAATATGGAAAAGACATTAAAGTACGAGGCATTGATGGCAGAGTTACAAGCCATCGTCAAGAAAATGGAGAGCGACGAGCTCGATGTCGACCAGTTGTCTGAACAGCTGAAGCGTGCACAGGAGCTCATCAAACTCTGCAAGGACAAACTTACAAAGACTGAGGCGGATATCAAGAGAATATTATCTGACGAAACATATAAGTAGTTTCCCTTCCTAACATATAACCATCACGGCCATATACGTGATAATTCGTGTTTAAAATGATAAAAAAAGAGCATTTATGTTTCTATTTTAAATATAAATGTGTACTTTTGCAGTCAAATTGGAAATTCAAAACGTATAAGATATGAAGAATCTAGACTGGGGTAGCCTGTCATTCGGCTACATGAAAACCGACTACAACGTGCGTTGCTACTATCGCGACGGCAAATGGGGCGAGATCGAGGTCTGCTCCGACGAGTATCTGAACCTGCACATGGCAGCCACCTGCCTGCACTACGGCCAGGAGGCCTTCGAGGGCCTGAAGGCCTACCGCTGTCCAGACGGCAAGGTGCGCATCTTCCGTGTCGACGAGAATGCAGCCCGCCTGCAGAGCACCTGCCGAGGCATCATGATGCCCGAGGTATCAACAGAACTGTTCACGGAGATGGTGAAGAAGGTGGTGCGCCTGAACCAGGAGTGGATCCCGACCTACGAGAGCGGTGCCACGCTCTACATCCGTCCGCTGCTTATCGGCACCAGTGCCCAAGTAGGCGTTCATCCTGCCAAGGAGTACTGCTTCCTGATCTTCGTCACCCCCGTAGGCCCGTACTTCAAGGGTGGCTTCGCTGCCAATCCCTACGTCATTATCCGCGACTACGACCGTTCGGCTCCTCTCGGCACGGGTAAGTACAAGGTGGGCGGTAACTACGCTGCGAGCCTCTTCGCCAACAACCTGGCCCACGAGAAGGGCTACGCCTGCGAGTTCTACCTCGACGCCAAGGAAAAGAAGTACATGGACGAGTGCGGTGCCGCCAACTTCTTCGGCATCAAGAACAACACCTATATCACCCCGAAGTCTACGTCTATTCTGCCCTCCATCACCAACAAGAGCCTGATGCAGGTGGCCGAGGACCTGGGCCTGAAGGTGGAGCGCCGCCCCATCCCAGAGGAGGAGCTCGAGACCTTCGAGGAGGCAGGAGCCTGCGGCACGGCAGCCGTCATCTCGCCGATTTCCTATATCGACGACCTCGACACCGGCAAGCGCTACTCCTTCGGCGACAAGCCCGGCCCCATCTCGAAGAAACTCTTCGACACCCTGCGCGGTATCCAGTATGGTGAGATTGAGGACAAGCACGGCTGGACAACGGTTGTCATTGAGTAATACATGGGCAAAGGCAAACTGGCGAAATTCGCCGATATGGCATCTTATGAGAACGTGTTCCAATACCCTTATTCGGTAGTGGAACATGTTCCCTTTGAGATGCAGGGTCACTGGCGCGAACAGTATTTCCATAACCAGAGCCCCATCATTCTCGAACTGGGTTGTGGCAAAGGCGAGTACACCGTCGAGTTGGCCAAACTCTACCCAGATATCAACTTCATCGGTGTCGACATTAAGGGAGCCCGCATGTGGACTGGTGCCACCCAGGCCATCAACGAGGGGCTGAAGAATGTCGCCTTTCTCCGTACAAACATAGAAATCATTGAACGTTTCTTCTCAGAGGACGAAGTGCAGGAGATCTGGCTCACCTTCAGCGACCCACAGATGAAGAACCCCCGCAAGCGTCTCACTTCGACCTACTTCATGGAGCGCTATCGCAAGTTCCTCATTGATGGTGGCATCGTCCACCTGAAAACCGACTCAAACTTCCTCTTTACCTATACCACCTACATGGTGGAGAAGAATCACCTGCCCCTCCTGTTGAGGACAGAGGATCTCTATTCTGAGCATTCAGAAAACTCAGCGTACTCCGAAGCCCGAGCCATTCAGACCTACTACGAGTCGATGTGGATAGCCCGCGGACTGAACATCAAATACATGAAATGGCAGTTGCCCAGTGCAGGCATACTCGAAGAGCCTGATGTGGAGATAGAACTCGACGACTATCGCAGTTATCACCGCTCAAAACGTAGTTCACTAGAAAAATCAAAATAAAAGCATTATGAAAAGACTCATCACTATGCTTCTGGCCGTACTTCCCCTACTGGCCTCAGCACAAACCAAGAACGTAACGGTGGATTCCGTTGGACAACTCTCGAAGCAAATCGAGAACAGTGAGAAATTCATGATATCCGAGTTGAAGATCAGCGGTCCGCTCAATGGCGCTGACGTCAAACTACTCCAACAGATTGTCAACCGCACGAAGGCCAACGAGAAGAAGGGTGAGTGCTTGGTCACCAGTCTCGACCTCTCAGAAGCCGTCTTCACTGAAGGTAAATCTGCCTTAGCAACAACGACTCTACCTAACGGCTTATTGTCAGGTGCCAAGAAGTTGGAGAAAGTGATTCTCCCGACCAATCTGACAACTATCAGCAAGAACTGTTTTGAAGACTGCGAGTCGCTGTCAGGAATTAACATTCCCGAAAACGTCACGGAGATTGAAAGCCAAGCCTTCCAGAGGTGCGAGAACCTATCATCAGTTACCCTGCCAAAGGGTATTAAAGCCATTGGTAGTGAGGCTTTCGAGGGCTGTAAGGCACTTAAGGAGATAGAGATTCCGGAGAGTGTCACCGAACTGGGAGCACAGGCTTTCAATGACTGCGACGCCCTTGCCACTATCAATATAATTGCCAAACTCAAGAAAATCAACAACTCTACCTTCAAGGGTTGTGAGAGCCTCAGCAACATCACCTTGCCTGAGAGTCTGCAGAGTCTCGGTAGCGATGCCTTCCACGACTGTAAGAACCTGGCGGAAATCGAACTGCCAGAGAGTCTCGAAGAGATAGGCAACTCAGCCTTTGAAGATTGTCAGAACCTTTCAAAAATCGACTTGAGCAAAATCCAGAAAATCGGCAGCAACGCCTTTCAGGATTGTAAGAGTCTTACTACCGCCAATTTTGACGCACTTACCAAACTTGGCAGTGGCGTATTCAAGAACTGTGTCTCACTGGACAGTGTATCCATTCAGGGTAGCCTCGACGAACTCGATGCAAACACCTTCTCTGGTTGTACCAGCCTCAGAGGCATCAGTCTGCCCGCTACCATCAAGACCATCGGAAGCAACGCTTTTGAGAAATGCCAGAGTCTGGCTATGATCGAGTTGCCTTTCTCCTTGACAAAGATTGGTTCTGATGCCTTCGAGGAGTGTTCGAGCCTGCGCGAGATTGTCATCCCCAACATGGTGAAGAGCATTGGCAGCAGTGCCTTCGAGGGATGTGTCACACTTGACAGCGTCGCCATCAACGGCATGGTCTCTGAGATAGACAGTAAGACATTCTACCGTTGCAGTGCCCTCCGCCACATCACCTTGCCTAATTCTATCAAGAAAATTGGTACGAAGGCCTTTCAGGAGTGTGCATCCCTCCAGGAAATCGACCTGCCCGTATCTCTGACCACCATCGGTGATGATGCCTTCGAGAAGTGCTCATCGCTAAAGAGCATCAAACTCCCCGTCGGTGTCACCTCCATCGGTAGCGACGCCTTCCTGGAGTGTACCATGCTCACCTCCGTCGACCTCTCCACGGCTCTGAAGAAGATCGGTGGCTCGGCTTTTGCCAAGTGTGTATCGCTCAAGGAAGTCATCCTCCACACACCAGCCCCGCCATCCATCTCCAAGAGCACGTTCAAGGGTTGCATGCCAGTTTATATCATTCCGCGTGGCAGTCTGCCCATCTACATTGCCCATAAGGACTGGAAGAGTATCACTGGCTATCAAGAAAAGTAAATATTGATTATAGTTTAATGCAGTTATATCCCAAAATAATCATGGACGCGCTGGCCACAGTGACGTATGCCGGCACGAAGAAGAATCTCGTAGAGAGCCAGATGGTGGCTGACACCCCCGCGGTGTCAGCCCCTTCTACGGAGGGAGAACCTTGGCGGGTGAAGGTCGTCCTTGAGTTCCCACGCGACACAGACCCCTTCCTGAAGTCTACGGTCAAAGCCGCCGAAGCCGCCATCCGCTATCATTGCAAAGAAGAGGCCGTCAGGCGTGGAGAGACCTACAGCGACATCGAGATCGAGATTGTGACAGAATTCAAATCGAAGCCCCGCCCTGAAGTAGAACAACTATTGCCGGGTGTGAAGAACATCATCGCTGTCAGCAGTGGCAAGGGGGGCGTCGGCAAGTCCACTGTCTCTGCCAACCTCGCCATTGCATTGGCACGTCTGGGCTACCAGGTAGGACTGCTCGATACCGACATCTTCGGTCCCTCCATGCCTAAGATGTTCAATGTGGAAGACGAGCGACCCTATGCAGTCAAGAAAGACGGACGCGACCTGATCTGTCCCATTGAGAAGTATGGTGTAAAGTTACTGAGTATCGGTTTCTTCGTCTCCCCGACCACAGCCACCCTATGGCGTGGTGGCATGGCTACGAGTGCCCTCAAGCAACTCATTGCCGATGCCGACTGGGGTGACCTCGACTACTTTATCCTCGACACCCCGCCAGGTACATCCGACATACACCTGACACTTTTACAGACCCTTCCTATCACAGGAGCCGTTATCGTCAGTACGCCACAGCAGGTGGCCCTTGCAGATGCCCGCAAAGGCATCGACATGTACCGCAACGAGAAAGTCAACGTACCCATCCTCGGCCTCATTGAGAATATGGCTTGGTTTACGCCTGCCGAACTCCCCGAGAACCGTTATTACATTTTCGGCAAAGAAGGATGCAAGCAACTGGCCGAAGAGATGAGCGTTCCCTTGCTGGCCCAGATCCCGCTGGTACAGAGCATCTGCGACAATGGCGATGCAGGCACACCAGTCGCCCTTAACAGCGACACCGCCACAGGCCTTGCCTTCATCAACCTGGCCCAGGCGGTCATCACCGTCGTCAACCGTCGTAACAAAGAACAGCCTAAGACGAAGATCGTCGGTATGAAAAACTCCTAATTTTCTTGTATCATAAATAAAAAGGTGAGCCGTCTGACTCACCTTTATTTATGATTTCTTAGCCTTCATCTGGAGACGGATCTCACGCTTCTTACGCAGATGGGCGAGGCGCTCCTGAGCATGTCGTCGTGTCTGGCGCATCTCAAAACCATACACAATACAAGCCGTCACGAGATAAAATACCGTGAGAGCCCAAAGGGCACGCACCTCAAAGATAACATCACCTAATGTAGCCCCCATCGAATTCATTCGCGTATAGGCCCTCACGCCGAAGGTGCTGGGAAAGAGCCAGGAGATACCCTGCCAGTAACCCGGAATGGCGGACTGCGGCCACGAAATACCGCTCAGGAACAGTAGTGGCAGCGAGAGGAACACCACGAGCAACATGACGTTCTCGCGGTAGTGGACCAGACAGGATACGGTAAGGCCAAAGAAGACGCAGGCCAGCACATAGGGTATCATCATCGCCAGCAAGTCCTGCCAGGCTGCAAGTTGCAGGAAATGGAAAATACGCGGTACGACCAGGATGAGGAAGGCGCCCATGACGGCATAAACCATCGCATAGCACAGGGCCTTTCCGAAAACGACACGCCCCACGGAAGAATAGCACACATGGAAGGGGATAATATCGCTGTAGCGGTTCCGCTCACGGGCCGTTCCTGCCGCCAGGCCAATGCCCAACACGAGCGTCTGCTGGACAATCAGGATGAGTACGGCAGGCAGGATGGATGTACCGTAGCCGCCCTGGGGATTAAACATCGCCACTTCCTTGACATCCAAGGGGCTGGTGGTGACCAAGTCTTCACGAACGGTATAATTGCCAGACAGTTTCTTCTGTATCTCTGCCCCCATCTGTTGGGATACAGCCATCGCCGTCTGATAGATGGCCTTATAGGTGAGCATCAGGGCCATGTCGCAATAGACGCTGATGGTGCCCTGTTCCAAGCGGTTCAGACGGGTGGCAAAGTCTTCCGGGATGAAATAGATGCCCTTGACCACCTGCCGACTAACAAGCGACCTGGCATCGTCGAGGTCGACGGCATAATAGGCCACATGGACATCTGGCGAGGCATCGCACATACGGATGAACTGGCGCGACTGGTGGGAGTGGGACAGGTCAACAACCGCCACTGGCACCTCGTGCACTACCTCATTATTATAGATCCACGAATAGAGCATAGGATACAGCAATGGCACGACGAGACAGAAGAGCAGCACGCCCTCGTCACGTATCACCTGACTCATCTCAAAACGCCACACGTAGGCAGCATCCTGAAGCCATCTGTATATCTTACGGAATATAAACATAGGTGAGCATTGCGTTTTTAATCTTGTGAATGACGAACCACGGCATCAGTGCGAAGGCCACAAGCGCCACGAAATGGAACCAGGCATCGAGCAGCGGGAAGCCGTTGAACACCGTAATCTGATAGAGCATGTAATAATGGCGCAGTGGGAAGAGCCACGTGAGTGACTGTAGCGGGCCGTCCATGCCCATCATGGGGAAGGCCGATCCTGCCATGGAGAAGCCGAGCATGGCCCACAGCGAGCAGATACTCATCGACATGCGCAACGATGGCATCAGCCCGAAGACAAAGATACCAAAGCCAATGGAACTAAACACCTCGAGCAGGGCCAGACGGGTGATCTTCCACAGGCCGCCCTGATGGGGGAATTCTAGCACACTGTAGATGTAGTATTCGTAGAAGAAGATAAGTACGAGGAACACCAATGCCTGCGGCAGGAACTTACCCAGAATGGCGACGACGATGTTTCCATCTGCCTTGTTGAGCCACTCCTTACCTCGTCCGAACTTCAACTCCATACCCAGCGAATAGGCAGAGACAAGAAACATGAACAGCATCATCACACCAGGTACGAAGACGGTAGAGAGATAAACATTGTAACTTCCCCAGGGATTGGCCACCTGATGGAGGTCAATCCTGATGGGCTGCAGAAACGCCTGTATCTGTTCCGGCGTGAAGCCCTTGGCCCGCATCGTGGCCTGACCCACAGCAGCAGAACCCAGTGTGGAGACTGTCTTCAAGTCCTTCATCACCATTGAGCCACCTGCCAGCGACACCTGACTGTAGTAATAGGACACCTGGGGCCTGCGGGCAGAGAGTAAGCCGTCTGTCGTACCCTTAGGAATGTATAGGAAACCATAGATCTCGTTCTTCTGCATGGCATGGCGTGCCTCGGCTACCGATGGATAATGGGCCACGACCTCAGAGTTCTGGAAACCGTCGAGTCTCCGGATCAGCGAACGGCTGGTAGAGGTATTATCGAGGTCGACGACACCCACGGGCATATCCTGTGGCAGTCCGTCAGTCATCAACGTGGTAAAGAACACCATCGTCAACAGCGGGAATATCACCATACTGAAGAAGTAAATGCGATTCACATACAGAATCTTGCATTCACGCCTTGCAACCGTCAAGATCAGTCTGAGATACTTCATCCTTGTTTTGAATTCTCTAATTCTTGAGAATCAGCGACATTCCAGGACGGAGGCCGTCGAGTTTCTCCACCGGACGGGCCTTCACCTCGAAGGTCTTCAGGTCATACTGGCCATTGGCCTTAGTAGCCTTCCAGACAGCATATGAGCCCTGATCCTTCAAGTAATAGACCTTCATCTTGACATCCTTGTTAAAGGCAGGCACGAAGGCTGTGAACTCTGTCCCTACCTTCATGCCATTGAGTTGATCCTCACGCACATTGAACGTGCCCCACATATCATCCATCACAGCAATCGACATGATGGGAGAACCAGTGCCAACAAGTTCACCAACCTTCGGATAGATATTGGCCACCTCACCCTCTTTCTGGGCAATCTGCACCGTCTCGTGGATATAACTGTTCACCTCCTGCACAGCACCCTTTGCACGGCCTACCTGGGCAGCAGCGGCGAGTTTGTCCTCCATACGGGCACCATTGACAGCCATGTCGTACTGGCTCTGAGCAGCCTTCATCTGAGCCTCCATCGCCTTGTAGTTGGCGTAGACCTCATCACGCTTCTGAGCACTCATCACCCCCTCGTCATAGAGGCGCTGAATGCGCTGGTACGACTTCTCTGCGATCTCGTAGCCGGCCTTCGCCTGCTGGAGCACGCTGTAGGCACCCTGAATCTGTTCCTTACGGGCACCGTTCTGGGCTTTCAACTCAATGGCGGCGGCAGCACTCTCAGCACTGCGGGCCTGCTCCATCTTCGCACGCACCTCGGGAGCATCGAGGATGGCGAGAGTGTCACCAGCCTTCACATAGTCACCCTCACTCACACGGAGTTCAAGGATACGACCAGGCACCTTACTTGACACCCGGTATTCAGTAACCTCCACCTGACCCTGAATGACATCCACGTCGCGGTCAAGGGCGAGGAATCCGATAAGTGCCACGATAATCACGACTGCTACGAATCCGGCAATGGCGAGCAGAATGTTGTTATGTTGACTTTTTGCTGACATAATTATATTTACGATTTAGGGATTTACAATTTACGATTTATTCAAGGGTGCCGAGAGACTTCTGCAGGTCTACCTGCGAGAGGCGGACATCGATCTCTGCGTCGATCTTCTGCGACTGTGCCTGGAGCCAGGCTGTCTGTGCCTCCATCACGGTAGTAGCGCTGATGACACCCTCCTGGAAGCCGAGGTTAGCAGTACGCAGGTTCTCATCGGCACGGGCGATGTTCGTCTGAGCCATCGTGAGTCTCTTGTTCGCCTCGTTCACACGGAATGTGTTCTGATTCACCTGCAACTCAATCTTCTCACGCGCCTCCTGCAATTCGAGGTTAGCGATACTCGTGGCACCCTTCGAGGCCCGCACCTTATACATCACGTCGCCCCAGTTCCAGATGGGTATGCGTACCAGCACACCTACATTCCAGAAGCCCTGGAACTTACGCTCGAATCCATTGAGCAGGCTGGGGTTCGTCACGGCATAGCCGCCTGTCAGAGCCACCATCGGCAGATTGCCTGCCTTGAGTACGTTTGTCAATTGTTTGGACAGTTTCACACCACCCTCGAGCATCTTCAACTCAGGACGGTTCGCCATGGCCGTCTCGACATCGAGTTCGGGTGTCAGTGCCACCACAGCGATGTTCTCATTATCTTCATCAGCCAGTGTGACAGCCTCGTTGATGGGGAGGCCGATGGTCTGACAGAGCAGCATCTTCGACAGCACGAGACCGTCGTTGACCTTCTGGAGAGTCATCTCAGCCTCATTCACCTTCACGCCGACAGAAAGGCCGTCGCTACGAGTGGCGACGCCTTCCTCGATCATCTTTTTCACATCAGCGTCGAGTTTCTTCACCAGATCGAGGAAACTCTGGGCCAGGCGCTGCTTGTGTTTCAGCGACACCACCTGCCAGTAGACCCTGTCTGTATTATAAAGCGTGGCCTGACGACGGGCCTCGGCAGAGTTGTCCTGCATCTCTTCGTTGATGTCTGCCATCTTGTTCAGGGCGATGATGCTTCCTCCCATGAAAACGGGCTGCACCACCATCACCGATCCTGCGAAGAGATGACGGGTGTCTGTATCGAGGGCATCGACGAGCCCCTGTCCGAGGCCATTCAACTGACCACCGATCTTCTGCATCTCAGCGTCACCCTTGCTCTTCAGGTCTTCCAGATTGATGCCCAACTTACCCAGCATCATACCAACATTCTCCATGGGCAGTCTGCCTGTGATCTGGGCAAGATCTGCCTGGATGCCACCCACCGCCGCATCACCCAGATGGGGCAGCACCTGTTTCTGATGGTCGTTGAGCAGGGATATCTCCCTACTGGTATACTGATACGTGCCGATGGCACTCACGTGGGGCAGATACTTGGTGCGGGCAGACTTACGGAGATTCTCCGCCACGTCTTGTTTCACCTTCGCAACGCCCATCTGCTTGTTGTTGCGCAAAGCCATCTGCCGACAACTGTCAAGCGTCAGCAACCGCTGAGCACCCACCGTGAAAGGTAAAAAGGTAAAGAGGTAAAAAGGTAAAAACCATTTTACCCTACCCGCTACCGTCCTTAGTCCTTTCCTATTCATTTCAAAATATTAAACTTATTTGTAGTTATTCAAAATTAAACGTTCTGGAGCCGATCATGTGACCATCTGCAAAGATGCTGACACGATACTGTCCTTTCTCCAGCATCTGGGTGACGTTCCAATAGACAGACACGTTCGTCTCCTCACCCGTGTATTCCACCACCTTGCGGGCCGAGCACTCGATGTCCCGGTTCTCGAAGGGGAATGTTCCACCCCCGCCCAGCACGTTGCCGCCAGGGTTCTGAATGCGAACAAAGATGGTGCGATTACCATTAGAGGCCGTCACATTGCGAGAGATGGTAAAGTTCACCTGCATCTTACGACAGTCCTTGAGTTTCGGTTTCTTCATCGCCCTGTCTTTCTTATCGAGCAGCGTCAGGGTGATGTTCGTTGCATCAAGTTGTGCGGCAATGGCCACTTTCTCTGAGAGCGAGGCCTTCTCACTACTCAGGCCCACCACCTGCTGGGTGCGTTGCTCGAGTTCTGCCGTCACACGGGTATTCTCCCGCTTTAGGTTCTCGTTCAGACGGTTCAACGAGTCAATCTGCATCACATAGTCGCGGAGTACGGCTCTGACAGTGGCCAGTTCCCTCTTCAGACGGGTAATCTCACGGGCATCGTCGGCCTTCACCTTCTTCAGTTCTTCCAATAACTGCTGCGTGCGCAATTGTTCCTGTGTGAGCTGCGCGACGATGGAGTCGTTGTTGATCTGTGTCTTCATCTCACTGTACTGTAGGGCAAAGCGCTCGTACTCGTTTTCCATCTCCTGCTTGTCGAGGGCAGCCAGTTCCTGCATGTCCCGATTCATCTGTTTCTGCTCCTGAAGATTCACAAAGAGCCACGCTATAGCCGCCACCAAAATCAGGGCAAGGCCGCCAAGCGCTACGACATATCCTTTTTTCACACTTCTCACATTTAAAAAAAACGCTGCAAAGATACATATTTTGTGCGAACTAACAAAAATATTTCGCTTTTCGTTAACACAACACATTCATTTTTAATATATTTAGGAAAAAAGAGAGGAAAATTTTGGTAGTATCAGGATTATATCGTATATTTGCCGCATAAATACTACTCCTATGCACAAAGACGGTTTTTGGTACAGGGCATTCGACCTTTATTACGACGGATTTCGTAACATGCGTCTCGGCAAAACGCTGTGGGCCATCATCTTCATCAAACTCTTCATTATGTTCGCTATCCTTAAGTTTTTTTTCTTCCCGAACTTCCTCAAGGAGCACGCTGCTGGCAACGAGGCAGGCTTCGTGGCCACCGAGCTTATCGAGAGAGGGGTATAGTGAATAATCCCATCGAAGAATAAATCGTAAATATAAAAAATGTAAACTATGTTCAGTCATTTCCTCCTAGACATCGATGCCAGCACCATCAACTGGTCGAGGGCACAGTTTGCTCTTACGGCTATCTACCATTGGCTCTTTGTGCCGCTGACCCTCGGTCTGGCGGTCATCATGGGCATCATCGAGACCTATTACTATCGTACGAAACTGGCTCTCAATAAGGGCCAAGTTGACGTCGCTGCCGACGTCGACTTCTGGCGCGATGCAGCGAAGTTCTGGCAGAAACTCTTCGGCATCAACTTCGCCATGGGCGTGGCCACAGGCATCATCCTTGAGTTCGAGTTTGGCACCAACTGGTCTAATTACTCCTGGTTCGTGGGCGACATCTTCGGCGCCCCACTGGCCATCGAGGGCATCGTCGCCTTCTTCATGGAGTCGACCTTCGTGGCGGTGATGTACTTTGGTTGGAAGAAGGTATCACCTGGTTTCCACCTTGCCTCTACCTGGCTTACAGGCCTGGGAGCCACCATCTCCGCCTGGTGGATCCTCGTGGCAAACGCCTGGATGCAATATCCCGTGGGCTGTGAGTTCAATCCCGACACGATGCGCAACGAGATGGTGTCGTTCTTCGACGTGGCCCTCTCGCCCTTTGCCGTATCGAAGTTCTGCCACACCGTTACCTCTGCATGGATCATCGGCGCCGCGTTCTGCGTAGGTGTCTGCTGTTGGTATCTGCTGAAGAAACGTGAGACGCGACTGGCCGTCGAGAGCCTGAAGATCGGAGCTGCCGTAGGACTGACGGCCTCGCTACTGGCAGCTGTCACTGGTCACAAGTCGGGCATGGACGTGGCCGAGGTGCAGCCCATGAAACTCGCTGCGATGGAAGCACTCTATAATGGAGGCACTGACGTGGGGCTCACGGCTGCAGCCTGGGTGAACCCCTTTAAGCAGCCCGACTATGCCAATGAAGAGTCGGCCCCGTTGAAGATCGAGATGCCCTACGGTCTATCAATGATGGCTACCAACGATCCGCATGGCTACGTGCCAGGCATCAACGATATCCTGAATGGCTATACAACACCCGACGGCAGGGTTGAGCCCTCTGCCGATGAGAAGATTGAGCGCGGCAAGAAGGCCATCGCTGCCCTGGCAGCCTACCGCAAGGCCAAGAAAGACGGCGATGATCAGGTGGCTGCCAAAGAGTTAGCGACCCTGAGAGACAACATGAAATACTTCGGCTATGGCTATATCCGCGACAAGTCGGAACTTGTGCCTTACATCCCCATCAACTTCTGGGCTTTCCGAATCATGGTGGGTGCCGGATGCCTGTTCATCCTTTTCTTCGCCGTCATGCTCGCCGTGACCTACAAATGGCCCAAACGGCTATTTGCCAAGCGCGACATCACAGCCCTGCCCAAATGGCACTACTGGCTGGCCATCGCCCTCATCCCGCTGGCATATATCGCCTCTGAGAGCGGCTGGCTCGTGGCAGAATTCGGCCGCCAGCCCTGGACCATCCAGGACCTGCTTCCCACATGGGCTGCTGTCAGCGACCTGCAGTCCTCGAGTGTGATGATCACCTTCTTCCTCTTCCTCATCCTCTTCACCACCATGCTGGCCGTAGAGATCAACATCCTGCTCAAGCAAATCAAGAAAGGACCCGAATACGAAAGGTAAAAAGGCAAAAGAGCAAAAGAGTAAACTGTGTATTATTCACTTATACCTTATTAAAATTATGACATACGAATTTCTTCAGCACTACTGGTGTTTCGTTGTGGCACTGCTTGGTGCGATATTAGTATTCTTACTGTTTGTGCAGGGTGCCAACTCGGTGGCCCGCAGCCTCGGCTGTACGGAGGAAGGGCGCAGACTCGTCTACAACTCCACTGGCCGCAAGTGGGAGTTCACCTTCACCACCCTCGTCACCTTCGGAGGTGCCTTCTTTGCCTCATTCCCACTGTTCTACTCAACGAGTTTCGGCGGAGCCTACTGGCTGTGGATGATCATCCTCTTCACGTTCGTGCTCCAGGCCGTCAGTTACGAGTTCCAGAACAAGATCGGCAATTTCCTGGGTCCGCGCACCTTCCAGTTCTTCCTTACCCTCAATGGCATCATTGGTCCATTGCTGCTGGGCGGTGCCGTCGCCACCTTCTTCGAGGGCTCGAACTTCATCGTGGAGAAGAACAACCTCATCGACCCAACGGCCATCACGCCGATTATTTCCCGCTGGGCCAATGCCTCCCACGGACTTGACGCCCTGCTCAACCCCTGGGTACTCATCTTCGGCTTCGCCGTGGTGTTCCTGGCCCGCACGCTGGGCATCCTCTATGTCATCAACAATGTCAACGATGAGGACATCCGCTCTCGTGGCAGTGTGCGACTCATTGGCGCCGCCGTCCCATTCGTCATCCTCTTCGTGGCCTATCTAGTCCACCTGCTGCTGAAAGACGGCTATGCCTACAACGACGAGGGCATCATCTATATGGAGCCATATAAGTATCTGACGAACTTCATCGACATGTGGTATCTCCTGGTTATATTATTAATAGGTGTGGTGCTCGTGCTCTTCGGCATTGGCAAGACCATTGCCTCCAAGAACTACATCGCCGGCATCTGGCCTGCTGGCATCGGCACCGTGCTCACCGTACTGGCACTGCTGCTCTGCTCTGCCTGGAACCACACAGCTTATTACCCCTCTACAGCCGACCTGCAGTCATCGCTGACAATCGTCAACTCCTGCTCGAGCGAGTTCACCCTGCGCACCATGTTCTGGGTGTCGCTGCTCGTACCTTTCGTGCTGGCCTACATCATCTACGCCTGGCGCGCTATCGACAGCAAAAAGATCACCAAGGAGGAGATTCAGAACGACCATGCGTACTAACGTCACTGGCGTATAATCAAAAGAAACATGACATTATGAACTATTCAATTCGAAAACCAGTATTCCTTGCTGTGCTGTTCGCCTTTTATAGCATGGCGAATGCACAGTTGCCTCACGAGAAGTTCGGCAAGCCCTCGAAACAGGAGTGGGAGTTTGTGGGATGGGGTGATGCTGTCGATGCCGACGCCATCATCCTGTGCAAGACAATGAAGGCGACCTATCAGCTCACCAATCAGGTGACGAACTACAACCAGACAGATATCGAAGTGGGCTGGAACAATATCGATGACTTTGGCAAGAACCAGATCGACAACAGTTCGATCCTGGTAAACTACGAAGTTGGCCTGCGCACCAAAATCCTGAAGCCCGATGGTGCCGGACACGCCAATATAGACATCACCTATTATAATGTCGACGACAAGCTGGCCATCAGCGCCGATGAGCTGACAGACCTGAAGATCAAGGCGTTTACCAAGAACGCCAAGGGTAAGGTTGAGAAGCGTAATGTGAACACGGCCTCCTTCGTCAGAGAGCGCGTAGACAACAACTACATGGTTCTCCACGTGGTCGTACCTGATGTCGAACCAGGCAGCATCATCGAGTATGAATACAAGATCACCAGCCCGCGTCCTGCCTACCTCTACGACTGGGTGTTCCAGGAGTCTATCCCCACCGTCCGCTCAAAATGCGACATCGAGATTCCAGCCTTCCTGCAGTTCAAGATGAATGCCCCCATCAACAAACTCATCAAGGCGAGCGTTGAGGCCGGGCGCATGACATACGATATGAACAGGACGGACATGAAGAAGGCCCAGACCTGTATCACCAACCACTACGTCATCATTGGCGACTATATTCTCCCCAAGGGCTACGCACTGAAGCGAAATCAGAACGATGCGGACAGCAGCAACGACACACAAGAAGAAATTGCCGTCTTCACCAGTCAGATTGCCAATCCCGGCATCACGGTTCCAGCTGCCATCCCTCAGGGGCATACACACCTCAGGGTCAAGTAGCGAGGGCTATGGCTCTTGATGCTCGCCTTCCCCTGAAGATATTAAGGGATTAAAGAATCCCCCGCCGATGGCGGGGGATTCAATTTTACTTAATCACAATCTTGCGACCGTCTCTGATGTAGACTCCTTTTCGGAGGGTGTTCACATCGACCTTACGTCCACTGAGGTCGTAGGTGTCGCCATCCTCATCGTCAGCCTGCAGGCCGTTGATGGCCGTAGGATCTTCAGTCTCCGGAGCGACGACGGTAATCGACTTGATGAGCAGAGGTCTGTAACTCGAGTTCAGCAACAGTTCCAGGTTGCCCGGTGTCAGCAACTCATAGAACTGACCCGACGTCAGGGTTGCGCCCTTGGCTAAGCCTAACATCTCCGGATTGACAATTTGGATGTTACCTGAGAAGTCGAACTTGATCTTCCAGCCACTCTTCAGGTTCAACAGCACCAAAGGCAGATCGTCTTCACCCAGTGTTACCGAGAGTCCTCCCTCCGATGTGAACTTCGCCAGGATATTGGCCAGGAGCGACGAAGCCACCTGCACACCTCCGGCCCCGCCATTCGTGTTGAGGAACCCGCTATACAGGTTCAGCAGATAGAGGATGTTATCCGGCAGGACGGGTTGCGACAGGTCGAGGATGTCGTTGAGTCCCTTGAAGGTATTGAACACATAAGCCCTCTCGCCTTCCATGAAGAAATAGTAGACAAGACCTTCTGTAGGATCCATAATGGTATTGATCGTCAATCGCTTGCCCTTTTCATTGAAAACGTACAACTCGTCGAGTTCGACATTCGTGAAACCATTCTTGACTCTGGTTTCCAGGTTCACCTGCTGGCCCGGGTCAGCGTGGAGCACATGAGAGACCACCTCACCATATTTGGCCCTGAAGATAAAGATGTTCTGGTTGGAGGCAGTCTTCTCAAAGGTGGCAGTAACGACCACATTGCCTGCGGGCATCAGGAAGGAGTGAAACATATTATCCTGCCCATCTACTGTAATCCTCGTACTGACATCTCTGCCACCGCTTTGCAGTTTGACGCTGAGGTTTGCCAGGAAATAGCCAGTAGCAGGGACAATCTTCAGGTTAACCTGCTGATTCTGCTTGGCTTGGACATGGGTAGAAATAACCTCTCCGCCTTCAGATTTCATCACAATCACCTGATAGGTTGTACCATCGGGATTATTGGGACCATCGGGATTGTCAGGATTATCGGGATTTGAGGCTGTGATAGTCAACTGGGCACCCGTGAAGGTGATGGTGTAGTTATTGCCAGCCGAGAGACTACCCTGATTGATGGCATAGGTTCCTACCTCCTCGCCAGCCACACGTTGCAGGGCGCCAGTGATGGCATCACCTTCCACAAGCCCGTCAGCCTTATAGGTCAGAGCGGGATCAGCCTCGCCTTTCGCCTTGCTCTTCGCGTCAGCGGTAATGGTCAGCGCCTTGGGCTTGATGGTATAGTCCGCAGTCGTCTTGCCGCTGAAGGTGTAGTCGGCGCCCGCCTTGTTGCTGATGACGACG